>JANYER010000229.1 GCA_025359825.1 Granulicella sp. | reverse complement strand
CCAACGTGCTCTCGGCGGAGTTCTCCGATTCATACAGGTGGTCGTGCGCACTCATCGCCGCGGCGTACAGTTTCTCTGCGTTTGCCAGTACACGCTTCTCTGCTTCAAGCTGCGCGTCTTCATCCTCGGCGCTCAGGCTTGCTTGTTCGACTTCGCGTGATTGAAACCGCCACAGGTCGGCCATGCGCAAGCGATCCTGCTCGGCAGACTGCAGCTCCTCCAGCTTGTCCGAGGTTGCCTTCCATGTGGCGTACGTCGAAGCCACCGGCTCCAGGCCAATCCCTCCGAAACGATCCAGCAAGAGCCGCTGCTGCGCCTGATCAAACGAGCCGAGTGTCTCCCCCTGGGAGTGCACCAGTGCCAGCTCCGGAGCGAGCTGTCGTAGCACCCCGACTGTGGCTGGCTGATTGTTGATGAACACGCGGCCCTTACCGTTTGCACCAATCTCTCGTCGCAGCAGAATCTCGTCCGGTTCCACGTCGATGCCGTTCGCTTCCAGTACCGCAGCCGCGCCGGGAGTCATCTCAAACACGCATCCTACGACTGCCTTATCCGCTCCATGCCGCACCACATCTGACGATGCTTTGCCGCCCAACAGCAGGGCCAGCGCATCGATCAGGATGGACTTGCCTGCGCCCGTCTCTCCGGTCAACAGGTTCAACCCCAGGCCGAACCCGGCGATGGCGTGGTCGATAACAGCATAGTTTTCCGCACGCAGCTCCAGCAGCATTGGTTCCTCGGCAACAATGTATCGCGAGAATAGCAAACCCACACGAGGAATGAGAAAACAAGCTTCTCGCGAGGCACTTCAAGTAGAGTCACGCGAACCAACAAGAGCACCACCGCAGATGCCCCATGTACCAGTTTTAGCGTCCTACAGAAATACTGCGGATTTACACTTACGGTTGGCGGTCTCTAAAACTATGGTCTTGTTCTCTGTACTTGCTCTGTTCTTCCTTCAGGAAGACCCAGTCTCCACTCCCCCCGTCGCAGCCGGCAGCAGCGCCCTCGGCGAGATGGTCCACAACAGCGGTCCTGTGGCCTTTGCTGTGTTGCTTCTCCTGCTCGCAGCCAGCATCTTTTCCTGGACCATCATGTTCTCCAAGTGGTCCAGCTTCCGCAAGGCCACCATGCAGAGCCAGCGCTTCATCCGCGCCTTCCGCAAATCGGGCCGCCTCAGCGAGCTGGCCTCGGTCGCCGACCAGTTCAAACCCAGCCCCTTGGTCGCCGTCTTCACCGAGATCCACGACGAGTATCAGCGCCAGACCGGCGGGCGGGGACTTCCGCGTAACCCCATCGCACTCGAGCGTGCCGCGCAGACCGCCTCCAGCGAAGCCCTCACCGCGATGGAGAGCCGCATGACGTGGCTCGCCACCATCGCCGCCATCGCTCCCTTCATCGGCCTCTTCGGCACGGTCATGGGCATCATCGACGCCTTCCACGGCCTCGGCACGGCCGGAGCAGCGACCCTGCGCGCCGTTGCTCCAGGCATCTCGGAGGCGCTCATCACTACCGCCGCCGGACTGGTCGTCGCCATCCCAGCCGTCGTCGGCTACAACCAGCTCACGGCACGGCTGCGCGAGTTCGGCTCCCGCATGGACGACTTCGGTCGTGAGCTTCTGAACGCCATCGAGAACGCCGCCATGGCCAACCCGCCCGCAGCGCCGATTCCAACACCCGATGAGTCCGCCCGCCGGAGGACCTTCTAACCCATGGCCTTCTCCACGCGTAGCGGCGGCCAGACCCGCACCCAGACTGCACTCGCCGAGATCAACATCACTCCGCTGGTCGACGTGGTGCTGGTGCTGCTCCTTATCTTCATGCTCACCGCGCCGGTGTTGCAGTCGGGCGTCGAAGTGGCGATACCCAAGACCCGCTCCGTCAATCAACTCACCGAAGAGCGCATGGTCGTCACCATCGATAAAGACCAGAACATCTACCTGCAGGACAAGCCGATCAACGTCAACAACCTCACCGCGCGCCTGAAGGCGGATGTGGGCGCTGGCAAAGATCCTGCCAAGCGCATCATCTACCTGCGTGCTGACGAGCAGGTCCCCTTTGGGGCCTTTGCCTCGGTCATGGACGCGGTCAAGCGGGCCGGCATCACCAACATCAGCATCGTCACCCGTCCGCTCGAAGGAAAGTAATGCACCAGTTCACACTGCGGAGGCCGTTATAGCCGCATCGTCCAATCTCGGTCGTAGTAGCGATGCCCTCAACGAGCACATCGGCGGCAACTTCGTCGGCTCGCTGGTGCTGCACGCTACGCTCATCGGATCGGTCTTCGCGTGGGCGCTCTTCTCGCATCATGGCAAGTCCTGGGGCGAAAACAGCGCCACCACCGGAGCCATTCAAGCGACTATGGTGGCATCCATTCCCCTGCCGCCTCGCCAGCCGGTGAACGCGGATAACGTCCTCACCTCCGAGAAGCCCAGCCCCGCACCACCCGAGACGAAGGAAAAGGCCGCACCAGTTCCCGACGCCAAGGCCATCCCTATCCCGGAGAAGCCCACCAAGCCCACGAAGGTTACAGAGAAGCCAACTCCTGCCACGCCGCATCCGCAACCCATCAAGCCGCAGCCCGATAAAGCGACTAGCGGAGAAGCCGCCGGCGTCCGCATCGCTATGAGTAGCCAGGAGAGCAAAGCAGGCACCGTAAGCATCGGCACCTCCGACCCCGCGTTCGGCATTCGCTACGCTTACTACGTCCGGCAACTCACCCAGAAGATTGCCTCGCAGTGGTACACCAGCATGTTGGACCCCAGCGCAACCGGCCATCGTGTCTACATCGTCTTCCAGGTCTCGCGCGACGGCACGCCATCCAATGTGAAAATTCAGCAACCCAGCGGCGACCGCAGCCTCGACGCCACCGCACTGCGCGCTGTCGAACACATTGATACCTTTGGCCCATTGCCCGATGGCTACGCCGGCAGCTCCATCAATGTTGTGTACTACTTCGACCCCCCAGCCCGTCCATAAGCGTCCTCACCCAACCATTTAGGGTCTGCTTCGCGTCTACTATAAAGACAGTATGGTTCGAACGCCCCGCATCTCCAATCGCCCAATTCTTCAGTCGTTTCTGACGCTTGCAGCCGTATGCGTCATCGGCCTTGCAACGACCCCTTCGCGCGCGCAGGACAGCATCTTCACCGGCACCAACACCGGAGCTGCCAACATCCGTATCGCTGTCGCTGACTTCAAAGCCGGTTCATCCGACGCCCAGACAGCCCCCTTCAAGCGGACCTTCGATGTCACCCTCTATGCCGACCTCGCCAGCGCAGGTATCTTCGACATCGTCTCGAAGAGCCTCGCCCCGCAGGCCTCGCCCGGAGCACCCAACGAGATCAATCTCTCGCAGTGGTCCGCTGAGCCAGCCTCCGCCGCCATGGTCGCCTTCGGCAGCCTCGCCGTGCAGAGTGGTCGACTTGTCACTAACGGCTTCCTCTTCGATGCCAAGAACAGCCAGTACCCGCAGGTACTCGCCAAGCAGTACAACGAAGAGCCCAGCGAAGACTCTGCCCGCCAGATTGCCCATCGCTTCGCCGACGAGATCATCTTCCGCCTAGGTGGCGGCGTACCCGGCATCGCCGAGACCAAGATCTACTACGTAAAAATCGGCGGCGGCAACAAAGAGATTTGGCAGATGGACTACGACGGTGCCAACCAGCACGCCATCACTCACCTCGGCACCGTCTCGCTCTCGCCCCGCGTCTCGCCCGACAACTCTCGCCTCGCCTTCTCCTCGTTGGGCCGCGACGGCTTCCAGATTCATATGTACTCGCTGTTGCTCGGCCGCATGGTTAACTTTCCGACCAACGGCGGTGCCAGCTTCTCTCCTGCATGGGCGCCCGGCGGCAAGGATGTTGCCTACTCCTCCACACGCTCCGGCAGTCCATCCCTCTGGATCTCTGACTCCAGCGGCAACCTCGCGCGTCGCGTCACCAGCTTCAAAGGCGGCGACGTTTCTCCGACTTACAATCCGAAGACCGGCGCACAGATCGCATGGATCAGCGGACGCACCGGCCTGCCTCAGCTCTACGTCATGGACTCGGACGGCTCCGGCATCATGCGCATAACCGACACCGGCTACGCCTCCTCGCCATCGTGGTCGCCCAACGGCCAGTTCATCGCCTTCGCCTGGAACCGCAAGTACGGTCCCGGTGCACCCGGCGGGCAGGACATCTACGTCATGGAGGTAGCCCCCGGCAAAGACGGTGCCCATCGCTGGATTCAGCTCACCCACGATGGTGGCCGTTGCGACTTCCCTTCCTGGTCTCCGGACGGTCGCCACATCACCTACGCCAACACCGCCGACGGTCGTCCAGACCACATGAAGATCTGGACCATGCTCTCTGACGGCACACAGAAGCGTGCCTTAACAGGTACGGGCGGTGACATGCCTAACTGGAGTTGGAAGTAACGCTCTAACCTATAGGTGGGATTGTTGTTTGAGTTACTAGCCTGCACACTGAATCGTCATACGTAGTCGCACACGTAGATTTTCCCTAACTATTTTTCCGGTTCGCAAGTAGGAGATAGACCATGACCTTGAATTACAGGAAGCACTACACGAAATTCCGTAAAGCCTTCGCAATGACAGCAGCAGCGCTTGCTCTCATCACCGTCATCGGCTGCCACAAGAAGAGCAGCGGCATCGACCCGAACAGCCTCGGACCGACCAACGCGTCCGAGCCCGTAGCTGCATCGCCCTCTGCCTCCATCACAGCAGACCCGCTCGCAATTGATCTCGGCCAGTCGGTTGTCCTCAACTGGCGCACCCAGAACGCTACCGTCGTCACCATCGACGGCATCGGCCAGGTCAACGTCAATGGCACCCAGACTGTCTCCCCTTCGAACTCCACCAACTTCCACCTGACCGCGAAGGGCGATGGCGGCACGATTGAAGCCAATGTTCGCGTCACCGTCCGCGTTCCTGTCGCACCGACCGTTCCCCCGCCCACCGGCAACCTGCCGGGTGACATGGGTTCGGAGGCGGAGTTCCATAAGAACGTGCAGGATGCCTTCTTCGACTACGACAGCGCGGATCTCCGTCCCGATGCCCAGGCCGCAACCGCACAGGCTGCCTCCTATCTTGCTGCGCACCCTGGCATTAAGGTCGTCATCGGCGGTTACGCGGACGAGCGTGGCTCGGCTGAGTACAACCTGGCACTCGGTGAAACCCGCGCCAATGCAGCCCGCACCGCATTGACCGCAGCCGGTGTTGCTCCGGGTCGCCTGCGCGTCATCAGCTACGGCAAAGAGAAGCAATTCTGCACCGAAGAGAACGAGACCTGCTGGCAGGAGAATCGCCGCGCACAGTTCTCGCTCGATCGCTAAACCCAACGCAATACATCCTCTGCCAAGCCCTTGCCCTCCCCACGGGCAAGGGCTTGATAGCATAGAGCCCAGTTCACACAGCGCCACACAGCTTTCATACCGAACAACACAGCAAGGCAGGTCGAATCGCTTATGTCCAACATTTCTCACTCGCCTCTCCAGCCCATCTCGAGCTACCGCCGTTCTCCGAAGCTTGCCGGCCTCGTGCTCGGAGCCGTTGCTGCGTTCGCCTCCTTCTCCACCCCGGCATTCGCCGTCAGCAAAGAGATGGTGCAATTGCAGACGCAGATCCAGCAGCTCCAGGACGCGGTGGCTCGACTACAGCAGTCCAACGATGAGCGCATGGGCGTCATGAAGGACCTCGTCCAGCAGAGCGCCGACGCCGTCAATCGCATGTCGGTCAACGTAGACTCGCTGCACAAGCAGATCCAGGCCCAGCAGGAGGCACAGAACGGAAAGATCGATGAGGTCTCCGGACAGATCCAGTCCCTCAACGACTCGCTGGACGAGCTCAAGACACGCCTCGGTCGCCTGGAGAAACTTACTCAGGATGTGCAGAACCAGCAGCAGTCCATGAGTGCGACCATGCAGAATCTGCCGCAGTCCACCGGAGCATCACCACTCCCGCCCCTGCTGTTATGCCCCCGGTCCAGCAGCTTCCTCCAGTGCAGACTCCTGCCCCCGGCAAGAAAGGTAAGCCTTCCGCAGCGTCTGCTGCACTGCCTGCTCCGACCCTGCCGCCAACGCCGACGACCCAGGACACACATCCGCAGCCCCGCCCGTCGAC
>JANYER010000209.1 GCA_025359825.1 Granulicella sp. | reverse complement strand
CAGCAATCTTGTACGCGATAATGCCGTCCTTCACATCCTTTTCGTTCGGCAGTCCCAGGTGCTCCTTGGGAGTCACGTAGCAGAGCATCGCCGCGCCGTGCCAGCCGATCATCGCCGCGCCAATCGCGCTGGTGATGTGGTCATAGCCCGGTGCAATGTCCGTCACCAGAGGCCCCAGCACATAAAACGGTGCACCGTCGCAAAGCTCGACTTCTTTGTCTACCTGCAGCTTGATCTGGTCCATTGGAATATGCCCCGGCCCTTCGATCATCACCTGCACGTCCGACTTCCACGCCCGCCGAGTCAGATCGCCCAACGTCTTCAACTCGGCAAACTGAGCCTCATCGCTGGCATCCGCCAGGCAACCCGGACGAAGTCCATCGCCCAGCGAGTAGCTCACGTCGTATCGAGCCATCAGCTCCGTGATGCGGTCGAAGTTGTCATACAAAAAGTTCTGCTTATGATGATGCGTCATCCACTGCGCCATAATTGCGCCGCCGCGGCTCACGATACCGGTAATGCGCTTCGCTACCATCGGCACATACTGAATCAACACACCGGCATGGATCGTAAAGTAATCGACGCCCTGCTGCGCCTGCTCCTCCAGCACCTCCATATACACATCGATGTTCAGGTCCTCAAGCCGCTTCACCCGGTTCAGCGCTTCATACAGCGGCACCGTCCCAATCGGCACCGGGCTGTGCCGTAAAATCTGCTCGCGAATCATCGGGATATCGCCGCCCGTCGAAAGGTCCATCACCGTGTCGGCGCCGTAGTGGACAGCCGTATGCAACTTCCGCAGCTCCTCATCCACATTCGAGACCAGCGCTGAATTGCCAATGTTCGCATTGATCTTGCATAGCGATTCCACCCCAATCGCCATCGGCTCCAGCTCGACGTGGTTGATGTTCGCCGGGATAATCATCGTCCCCTTCGCAATCTCACTCCGCACCAGCTCAGCCGAGATCTTCTCCCGCTGCGCCACGTAGTTCATCTCTTCCGTAATCAGGCCCTTGCGCGCGAAGTGCATCTGCGACATATTCGTGTCGCCCGTGCGCAGCGCCTCTTCACGGCGTTTCACAATCCAGTCTGCGCGGCCCGTAGGAACGCGATAATCATTCCCATGCGAGTGCCCACCGGCACCATTCCCGTTGGAAGCTCCATTACCGTTCACCGCGCTGCCATTGCCGTTTTCGCTCAAAATTACCCCCAAAACAAATCTTGTTCGTCTGCCTTCATCCACAGGACGTTATCGAAAGAGTATACGCCGCCAGTCCACAAATCTCGTCCCAGTCGCCTGCCGTAACGGTGCCACCACGTGTCTCCGCTACCCGGTCAAAATCCTGCGGGAGTCTCCCCGGTCACGCCGAAGCTTTTCTCCATCGCCAGCCCCACCCGCCCCAACATCCCCTCATCGAACATCCGCCCAATCAGCGTCACACCGTGCGGCACACGCCGCGTCGGCGAAAACTTCGGCAAGGGCATACTCGCATTCGGGGCCCAGTCACTCCGCGCCTGCGACACCTCAATAAACCCAGCCCGCAACGTCAACGAAGGATGCCCAGTGTTATTCGAAATCACCAGCATCTCGTCGCGCAGCGACGGCACCAGCAGCACATCCACCTCTTCCATCACGCGCGACATCTCCAGCGCCACTTTGCGCCGCAGCCGGTCCGCCTGCACCATGTCCACCGCGGAGAGAAACCGTGCCTGCCGGAATAAATTCGGCCACGCATCCGCCACCTGCATCTTCAACTGGCTCGCCCTACCGTCCAGCGTCAATTCTTCAAACGCAGCAGCAGCCTCGGCAAACAGAATCACATTCAACGAGTCATAAGGCCAATCCGGAAGCGAAACCTCCATCGGGATCATCCCCAGCTTACGCACCGTCTCCAGCGCGTCACGGTCCACCTGCGTCGCGCCGTCGCCCTTCAGCCACTGCGGAAAATACCCAACCCGTAGCCCCGCCACCGAAGCACCCGCGTCGTAGTTCAGCTTGCTCGCCACACTCGCCACATCTTCGTTGTCGGACCCGGTAATGGCCTTCAACACCAGCAGCGTATCCTCCACCCCGCGCGTCATCGGCCCCAGCTTATCCAAAGACCAGCACAACGTCATCGCCCCCGTCCGCGCCACCCGTCCATACGTCGGCCGCAGACCCGTCACACCGCAGCGCATACTCGGGCTAACAATACTTCCACCCGTTTCGCTGCCAATCGAAAAACCCACCAGCCCCGCCGCCGTAGCCGCACCCGGCCCCGCGCTCGAACCCGACGACCCCTCCTCCAGCAGCCAAGGATTCATCGTCTGCCCGCCAAACCAGATATCGTTCAACGCCAGCGCACCCATGCTCAACTTCGCCACCAGCACCGCACCCGCATCCTGCAGACGCTGCACCACCGTAGCGTTCCGCGAGGGGACCCGGTCCCGAAACGGCTCCGCCCCATACGTCGTCGCAATCCCCGCCGTATCCAGCAGGTCCTTTGCCCCCCACGGAATCCCATGCAGCGCACCGCGATACCGTCCCGCTGCAATCTCCGCATCCGCCTGCTTCGCCTGCCGCATGGCCAGCTCGCGCGTAATTGTAATCGCGCAGTGTAACGTACCGTTGTACTTCTCCAGCCGGTCCAGATAAATCGAGGTCAGCCGCTCGGAAGTTATCTTCCGCTTCTCCACCCACCGCGACAGCTTCCACAACGGCGCAAACGCTATCTCCCGGTCCGTATCCGGCAGCGGCCCCGCATCCGCCGTACTGCGCACAAACTTGTCCTTCGTCGGCCCACTGCCGTTTTCGAGCAGCAACGGCACCCACACAGACGCCGGAGCCATCGTCGTCTCAATCGCCACCTTCTTCGGCCCCGTCCGCCGTTCATATAACGCCGCCATCGACACCCGCCAGCTTCCCTCCGTCTGCTGCAGCTCCGCCGTACTCATCTCCACCTGCACCAGTTTCTGCGCCTCCAGAAACGTCCCCAGCGAAACCTCCGGCCCTACTGCCGGAGACGTCCCAAACGCCGAAGGAGCACCCGGCGGCAACTCACCCGCCCCGCCGCTGGAAACAGGCGCACCCGCCTGCGGCTCCCCACCCTTCTTGCAGCCCACAACAGCCGCTGCCAGCAAACTCAACGACCCCTTCGCCAGAAACTCACGCCGTGATTCACTCATGCCCAAATACTATTCCACCCCAAATCCACCCTCCCAGCCCCTTCCCGCACCATCAACAACCCCACTCGCTCATCTCAGCCGAAAACAGGTAAACTAAACAACAGCGAAAGGGTCCCATGCCAACGCCGCAAACATCAGCTTCAACGTCCAATTCCAAAGGTCAACTTAAGATCGTCATCGCCGCCGTCGTCATCCTCGCGACCGTAGGCTGGCTCACCTTCACCGGTATCAGCGATAACAAGAGCTACTACGTGACCATCTCCGAGCTCAACGCCATGGGCACCAAGGCCTACACCCGCCACCTCCGCGTCGCAGGAAACGTAGCCCCCGGCACAACGCCAACCTCCACTCCCATCAAGCCCACCACCGCCGCCACCGCTCTCATCCCCACAAAATAGTCACACCGTATTGGATCGCGATAATCCGAGCACCCCATCGGCAGCCCGCGAACCTCGCACGCTCGAATCGTAGTCATGCAGGTGATACTGGAAGTAGACCGGTCCAAATAGCACGCTCATAACTCCTCCCAGCGGAATACCAATCGGTTCACTTTCAAGCTCACTCCGCAAAACCAGCGTCGTAGCGACCCACAGACCAAAAAACATCACGATGCCCGTAATTGTGATAATCCCAATCACGGCAGAGTCACTAGGCACGCCCACCAATCCAGCGAAAATCGCAAAGATGAAAATTGCAGGCAAGCTACAAATGTGAGCAATCGCCAGCTTATATGCGAGGCTATTGCCGCGTACCTTCCTCACCCAGTTCGCTTCAACAATCAGCCAGATGGATGCAAATAATCCCTGTGTCACCGCATTTATTCCCAACACCCAAACCCAATACAAACGAGGCGGCGAGGCCATCACAGAGGAAACAGCGATAGGCGGCGGAGCAACACCCTCATGTCGCGGCGGCAGAAAATCGTTCATAATGCGAACCGTAGTCGAACCGCCCCACGCCTGCAAGTAAATTCAACAATCTATACTCTTTTCAGATGCCCGAAATGCCCATCGCCGCAGAGCTCCACGCCGTCTCTCGCATCTACGGCACCTTCGCCGCTCTCCGCAACGTCTCCATCGCCTTCCCCGCCGGCTCGTGCACTGTCATCCTCGGCGAAAACGGAGCGGGCAAATCCACCCTCCTCCGCCTCCTCTCCGGCCTCACAACTCCCACCCGCGGCACCATCTCCATCTTCGGAGACACCCCCCAAAAGAACCGCGGCCGCCTCGCCTACATGAGCCACGCGCCCATGCTCTACGAAGAGCTCACCGCGCTCGAAAACCTCAAGTACTTCGCCTCCCTCCATCGCGACGACCAGTGCGCCTGCGTCGGCTCACCCGAGATGGCCCTCCGCGCCGTCAACCTCGACCCCAACCTCACCCGCACCGTCTCGCAATACTCCCAGGGAATGCGCCAGCGCGCCTCCCTCGCCCGCGTCCTCCAGACCGACCCTGAGATACTCCTCCTCGACGAACCCTTCTCCAACCTCGACGTCGCCTCCGCGCACCAGATGGTCGAGCTCCTCGCCGACTTCCGCACCTGGCCGCACCACTCCGGCAACCCCCGCACCATCCTCCTCACCACCCACCAGGCCCACCTCGCCGAACCCCTCGCCGAAACCACCCTCACCATGCTCAACGGCCAAATCGCCTCCCGCATCGACCGCAATCCCGCATCCACACCCGCGGGGCCCACCGCATGAAGTCCGCACCCAAAACCAACGCCGCCCGGCTTTTAGATTCCATGGCCATCCCCTACCAACTCGTCCCCTACGAAGTCGATCCCTCGGATTCCAACGCCCTCACCGCCATCTCCGTGGCCCGCAAAATCGGTCTCCCCCCCGAGCAAGTCTTCAAAACCCTCCTCGCCCAAACCAGCGGCGGCACCGCCAAGCCCGACCACATCTTCGCCGTCATTTCCGGAGACTCCGAGCTCGACCTAAAAAAACTAGCCCACGCAGCCGGCGAAAAAAAAGCCGAACTAGCCTCCCTCAAAGACGTCGAACCCCTCACCGGCTACATTCGCGGCGGAGTCACCGTCATGGCCGCCCGCAAACCCTTCCCAGCCTTCGCCGACGAGACCATCGAGCTCCATGACATCATCTCCGTCTCAGCCGGCCAGCGCGGCCTCCAACTCCTCATAGCCCCAGCCGACTACCTCCGCGCCTCCAACGCCACCCTCGCGGATCTCACGAAAATCTAGCCGCACCAAGTACTCTCTTCCTGGCACTCAAAAAAGATGAACTACTTCCACCACGTCCTAGACCATCTCCGCAAAGACCTCCGTCTCGAATGGCGCGGCCGCGACGCCATCAATGGCATGCTCTTCTTTGCGCTGCTCGTCGTCGCCATCTTCTCGCTCGCCTTCGACCCCACCGGCTTCCCCACCACCACCCGTCAAATCTCTGGCGGAGTCCTCTGGGTCGCCATCCTCTTCTCCTCCATCACCGCCCTCAATCAAGCCTGGATCCGCGAACTCCGCAACCACGTCCTCGACGCCCAGCGCATGGCCCCCTCACCCGCCTCCTCCCTCTTCGTCGGAAAGGCCCTCGCCAACCTCGTCTTCGTACTCTGCGTTGAGGTCATCCTCGCCCCCATCTTCATCATCTTTTACAACCTCCACCCCCTCGGCAACTCCTGGCTCTTTTTGCTCGTCATGCCCCTCGGCACCTGGGCCCTCGTCGTCAACGGAACCTTCTTCGCCGCCCTCGGCCTGCGCGCCCGCAACCGCGAGCTCCTGCTCCCGCTCCTGCTCTTCCCCATCTCCCTGCCCGCCATTCTAGCCATGGTGCAGGCCTCCAGCGGAATCCTTACCAGCGACATCGACGCCATCCAGATCGGCCTCTGGATCAAACAACTCGCCGCCTACGACATCATCTTCACCACCCTCTGCATCCTCCTCTTCGAAACCATCCTCCACGCCGAATAACACGGCCGACGCCCCCCGGGGTGCCCCATCCTGAGCCCGCCTGACCGGGCGATGGGTGGGGAAGCAAAAATTTCAACCCGACAAATATCCGTCCTCACCCCGCCTCCCCAACCGCCCATCCACCCAAACCAGCCCATAACTCGCCACCAGAAACGCCACCGCAATCCCAGCAGCATTCACCCCCGTCCGCGCCCAACCCAGCACCATCACATTCATAAACGGGTACGGATACCGGCCCGTCACCCCACCCCGCGCCAGCGCATACCCCAGATACGCCAGCGGATAGATCGCCCACAGCAACGGACACCGCCACGAAAGCGAACCCTTCTCCGTAAAGAAGATCCAATACAAAAGCACCAGCACCGGCGTCACCATGTGCAGCACCACATTCGCCACCGCCCCGCCTCCAGCCAGCTCCAGCAGCCCATGCAACAACAGCCCGTAGATCACCCCCACCAGCAGAATAGAAAGCGTCGTCCCCGCAACCACCCACGCCGCCCGCAACCCACCCCACTCCAGCGCAGCCGAGCTGAACACCACAGCCACCAGCAGGTTCGTTGTAATCGTAAAGTACCCAAACATAATCCCAAGCGCAGCAAACGCAGACGTCTCCGGCGTGCACAGCGCCACCCATTGCACCACCAATCCAAACCAAGCGACGGCAGCAATCAAACCAGCAAAGAAACGTCCCGCCATCCCACACTCCTCATAGAACTCGCGACAACAAGCCATCATCTAACCCACCCCCATTCCCTGACAAGCAACCTCCACCCTCATGCCTTTTCTCTGCGCCCTCTGCGCACCTCCGCGCTCTCCGCGTCCGTCGTTCGCCTTAATCCCTACAACCAACCTCATTCATCCCCTCAACACCACCTGCACCCACTCCCCCAAACGCGATAAAATGAAACCTGCAGCACCCCGGAGTTCCACCCATGGCGGAAAAGACGAACAACGTAGAAAAAGTCAGCCAGCGCACTGTCACCTCCGCGCCCAGCGTCCTACCCACATGGCTCCGCACCACCGCAATCCTGTGGTTCGTCGCAACCATCGCCGTGCTGCTTGTCGGCTTCCGTCAGGCTCTCTTCCTCGCCCCGCCCGACGCCGAACTCGGCGACGTCCAGCGCATCTTCTACTACCACCTGCCCTTCGCCATTCTTGGCATGGTCTTCCCGTATGTCAATCTAATCGCTGCCCTGGCCTACCTGTACCTCCGCCACCGCGACCCCTTCAAGGCCCTCACCGCCGACGCCCTCGCCCTCGCCTCCGCGCAGGTCACCGTCCTCTACGTCAGCCTCGGGCTTATCACCGGAATGCTCTACGGCCGTCCCGTCTGGGGCATCTGGTGGACCTGGGACGCCCGCCTCACCACCTACTTCATCCTGTGGCTTCTCTACATCAGCTACCTCCTCACCCGCCGCCTCGCCCCCACCGAGCAGATTGCTCCCCTCTCCGCCGTCCTCGCCATCTTCGCTGCCGTCGACATCCCCATCGTCTACATGTCAATACGTTGGTGGCGCACCCAACACCCATCGCCCGTCTTCGGGGGCGGAGCAGGCTCTGGTATCGATCCCAGCATGTACCCCGCCGTCCTCTGGAACATGGCCGGCTGGCTGATGTGGGGCATCTTCATCCTCGCCTTCCGCTTCGTCATCGAGCGCCGCAACCAGATCGCCGAACAGGAATACGCCCTCCAGGCCATCGAAGCCTCCCTCCACGACCACCAGGGCTGACGACATGCTGGAAGATCACCGTCTTGAAAGAGCACGTCTTGGTCAGATCATCGTTTTTGAAAGGGCGCGACTTGGTCAGATCATCGTTTTGAAAGGGCGCGACTTGGTCAGATCATCGTTTTGAAAGGGCGCGGCTTCAGCCGCGCCGCAAGTGCCATTTCGAATAACGTGGCTTTA
>JANYER010000415.1 GCA_025359825.1 Granulicella sp. | reverse complement strand
CACCTCAGTCAGCTTCAGCGAACTAGAACCCGTGATGTTGATCAGAATTCCACGCGCTCCATCGATAGCACCCGCCTCCAACAAAGGAGAAGCCATCGCAGCCATCGCAGCCTCAACCGCGCGGTTTGGGCCGGAACGCATCGCCGTCCCCATCACCGCATACCCCATACCCGCCATCGTCGTCTTCACGTCAGCAAAGTCGCGGTTGATTACGCCAGGAATCGTGATGATGTCCGAGATCCCCTGCACACCCTGCCGCAGCACATCGTCCGCAATCCGGAAGCTCTCAAAGAAGCCAGCATCCTTCGCCACCGCCAGTAGCTTCTCGTTCGGAATCACGATAACCGTATCGACGCAGTCCAGCAGCTCCTGCATTCCGCGCTCGGCCTGCATCATGCGCCGCTTGCCTTCAAACGCAAACGGCCGCGTCACCACCGCCACCGTCAACGCGCCCATCTCACTCGCCAGGCTGGCAATCACCGGAGCAGCACCCGTACCTGTGCCACCACCCAGCCCAGCCGTTACGAACACCATGTCCGCGCCTTCCAGCGCCTCGATAATCTTGTCGGAATCCTCCAGCGCCGCCCGCCGCCCGACATCCGGATTCGCTCCCGCACCCAGCCCGTTGGTCAGCTTCACCCCAAGCTGCAACTTCACGGGCGCGTTCGAAACCTGCAACGCCTGCACATCCGTATTCGCTGCAATAAACTCCACGCCGACGACGTTCGCCGCGATCATTCGGTTCACGGCATTGTTGCCGCCGCCGCCCACGCCAATCACCTTGATGCGTGCGCCCCGCGGCATCTCATCGTGGTAGTGAATGCGAAGATCGTCGGACGGATTAGACATGGCAGCAAGTACTCCTGAATACAAGTGTATGTCCCCAATTCTTACACCCCGCCTTCAACCCCATCACGCTCGTTTTCCACCATACGTACCAGCGGTGGTTCCCCAAAAAACCGCACCAGCCCAAAGCCTCATGGGTGCCCCTCAAACTTCGCGTCATTCCTCCAACCGCTAAAGCATCTTTCCGCCCACTTTTCCCCTCCAACTAACTCTGGAGAAACCCCATGGCACGCCCTTACTGGTCCGGTCAGCTGCAAATCTCACTCGTCTCTTTTGGTATCAAGCTCTTCCCCGCTACCGAAGCCAAGAGCGAAATCCACTTCCACCAGCTCAGCCGCAAATCCGGTGAACGCATCAAGCACCAGAAAGTCTCCTCCGACGGCGAAGCCAGCCCAATTGAGAAGGACGACATCGTCAAGGGCTACGAGTACCGCAAAGGTGAGTACGTCACCATCGAGCCAGAGGAGATCGAACACCTTCGCATCCCCTCCCGCCACGCCCTCGAAATCACCCAATTCGTCGACATCGACGAAATCCCTCCCACCTTTTTCGAGAAGCCCTACTTCGTCGCCCCTGAGAACGCCGTCCAAGCCGAAGCCTTCGCCGTCGTCCGTAAGGCCCTCCTCACCACCCAAAAAGTAGCCCTCGGCAAGATCGCCTTCGGTGGCCGCGAACACCTCGTCGCCATCTCCGTTCCCGCCGACGAATCCCTCCCCGGCATGATGGCCTACACCATGCGCTACGCCGAAGAGCTCCGCGACCCCGCCGACTACTTCTCCGACATCAAGAAGGTCACCGTAGACGAAGACCAGCTGGCCCTCGCCAAAGAGCTCATCAAGCGCAAGGCAACAAAGTTCGCTCCAGACAAATTCAAGGACGAGTACGAAGCCGCCCTCCGCGAGATGGTCGAGGCCAAGGTCAACAACGCCCCCATCCCCCGCGACGAGCCCGCACCCAAATCCGGTAAGGTCATCAACCTCATGGATGCGCTCCGTAAGAGCGTGCAAGGCGACAAAGCCCCCGAACCGAAGCAGAAGTCCGAACCTAAAACCGCGGCTGCAAAGAAGGGCATCAGCCTCGTCAAACCCGCGGCAACCAAAGCCACCAAGCCCAAGCGCAAATCCGCCTAGCCATGACGACCAAGAAGACGACCGCAATCAAAACCACCAGGCGCACACCCACGAAGAAGCGCACCGCAAAAGCTTCACGCAGCAGCACCAGCGCGTCCGACAGCATCGACCAGCAGCTAGCCCGCTACCGCGAGATGCGTGACTTCAACATCACTGCAGAGCCCGCCGGCAAGACTTCAAAATCGGAATCCAAAATCAGCGGCCTCCCCTTCGTCATCCAAAAGCACGCCGCCTCCCACCTCCACTACGACTTCCGCCTCGGCTGGAATGGCGTCCTCAAAAGCTGGGCCTGCGCCAAAGGCCCCAGCTATGTCACTGCGGACAAACGCCTCGCCGTGCAGGTCGAAGATCACCCCATGGAGTACGGCGGCTTTGAGGGCATCATCCCCCAGGGGCAGTACGGCGGCGGCACCGTCATCCTCTGGGACCAGGGCACGTGGGAGCCCCAGCCCGGCCACACCGACGTCGACGAAGGTCTCCGCATCGGCTCCCTCAAGTTCACGATGTACGGCTCCAAAATGAAGGGCAATTGGGCCCTCGTCCGCATGGGTGGCAAGGCCGCCAACGAAAAGAAACCCAACTGGCTGCTCATCAAAGAGCACGACGACTTCGAGCAAAACACCAAACAAAAGCCCATCACAGAAGCCCAGCCCAACAGCGTCGTCACCGCTCGCTCGTTAGAACAAATTGCCGCCAGCGAAGACCACGTTTGGAACTCCAAAGACACCGCCAACGGCAACGGCTGGCACCGCCAACCCGACCAGTCCAGAACCAAACCCGCCAAGCCATCAGCACGTGCAGCGTCATCGACACCTTCGATCCACTTCGATCTCAAAGCCGCCCCCAAAGAAACCCTCCCCACCTTCATCCCCCCGCAGCTAGCCCAGACCTCCACCGAACCGTCCGCCACTCCAGGCTGGCTCCATGAGCTCAAGCTCGACGGCTACCGCATTCAGGCCCGCAAGCAAGGCACCACAATCCAACTACTCACTCGCTCTGGACTCGACTGGACCCACCGCATGAAGCCTCTCGCCATGGCTCTCCAGTCCCTCCCCGCCGAATCCGCGCTCCTCGATGGCGAGGTCGTCGTCCTCAGCCCCGACGGCACCACCAGCTTCGCCAACCTGCAGGCCGCCTTTGAAAATGGCGAGAAGCATCCCCTCACCTACTTCGTCTTCGATCTCCTCCACCTCAATGGACACAACCTGCGCAGCCTCTCCCTGCTCGAGCGCAAGTCAATCCTCGCTCAACTCCTCACCAACGCTCCCGCGTCCATCCGCTTCAGTGAACACCTCGATACTGACGCCGCAGCCATCTTCCAGCACGCCTGCGATCTCCACGCCGAGGGCATCCTCTCCAAACGCGCGGACAGCAAATACGTTTCGGGCCGTACCTCCACCTGGCTCAAGCTCAAGTGCATTCGTGAGCAGGAGTTCGTCATCGGCGGCTTCACCCTCCCCGCCAAAGGCCACGACGGCATCCACGGCGTCGGAGCGCTGCTGCTCGGCTACTACAACGAAGCACGCGACTTCATCTATGCCGGCCGCACCGGCACTGGCTTCACCCAGAAGACGCACCGCCTTATGCGCGACCACCTCGAAAAACTCCGCGCTTCAAAATCTCCCTTCCTCAACCCACCCGCCGAAGCCCGTCGCGACGCCATCTGGGTCAAGCCCACGCTCGTCGCCCAGGTCCGCTTCGCCACTTGGACCTCAGACCACCTCGTCCGTCAGGCATCCTTCAAAGGCCTCCGCGAAGACAAGCCAGCCGCCGAAGTCACCCTGGAGCAAACCGCTCCACCGCCCGCCCCAAAGACCAAACGCGCCTCCCACAAGACGCCCCCACCTATCGCCGCGAAACAAAGCACCAAAGCACCCAAAGAAAAAGCGGTACCCGCAATCTACAGTCCCGCACCCAGCAACATCCACCTGACCCATCCCGAGAAAATCCTCGACCCCGAGTCCCAGCTCACCAAGCAGCAACTCGCCGACTATTACTGGGCTATCGCCCCCTACATGCTGCCCCACATCGCGAATCGCCCCCTTTCACTCGTCCGTTGCCCCGAAGGCTCCACCAAGCCTTGCTTCTTCCAGAAGCACACCAATCACACCCTCCCGCCCGGCATCACCGCCGTCGACGTACCCGACAAAAAGACTGGCAAGCTCGAGCCCTACATCACCCTCTCCACTCCCGAGGCTCTCGCAGGACTAGCCCAGATGGGCGTCTTGGAAGTCCATCCCTGGGGCTCCACCAACGACGACCTCGAGCATCCCGACCGTATCATCTTCGACCTCGACCCAGACCCCACCATCTCCTGGCGCACCCTAGCCGAGTGTGCCGCCGACATCCGCAAGCAGCTCCAGTCCCTCCGCCTTGAATCCTTCCTCAAGACCACCGGCGGCAAGGGCCTCCACATCGTCATCCCCATCCAGCAGAAGTACGATTGGCCCACCGTCAAGCAATTCACCCACACCTTCGCCCTCGCCATGGAGCAGCAGCACCCCACCCTCTACCTGACCAAGATGAGCAAGGCCGCCCGCAAGAATCGTATCTTCATCGATTACCTCCGCAACGAGCGCGGCGCCACCGCCGTCGCCCCCTACTCCCCCCGCGCCCGCGCCGGTGCACCAGTCTCACTCCCCATCCCCTGGTCCGATCTCGACCTTCCCCAACACCCCGCCTACCGAGTCACCGACTTCGACCAGTGGAAGTCACGCCTCGCCCACTACCCAGCAAAAGACCCCTGGAAGTTCATCGCTAAGACCGAGCAACAACTGCCCACTGCCTAAGAACCCGTTTATCGCTTCAACGAAACTGGCTTCAGAAGCTACCCGCAAAGATAGCCTTCAACTTCGCCTTCAGCCCCTGCTCTTCACTCGCCCGTCGAACCTGGGTGCGGTGCGTATACAGCAGCATCCCAATCGCCGCCGCATACTCTGGCTGCGCCAACTCCTGCGGCATCCGCGAGAGCGGCACCGGAAACCCAATCCTCGCTGGCACCCGCAGCAGGCTCTCCGCATTGTCCATCAACCCGGCCAGCAGCGATCCCCCACCCGTAAAGACGCAGCCCGCACCCAGCGCCTCCAGCACGCCGCCATTACGCAGATTGTCCCGCAGCATCGTAAATAGCTCACGCGCCCGAGGCTCCAGGATCTCCGCTAGAAATCTCTGCCGCACCATCCGGGCCGCCTGCCCACCACCACCCAGGCTTCCAGTCGCAAGACTTCCACCCACTTCAATCTCATTCAACTGCGGTACTGCCGTCACCACCGAATGCCCAAATGTCTTCTTCAGATACTCCGCCTCCTCCACCGTCACCTGAAGCCCTACTGCAAGGTCATTCGTAAAGTGGTCGCCACCGATCGGCAGCACAGCCGTATGCGCAATCGCCCCTTCGAAGAACACCGCCAGCTCCGTCGTACTCGCGCCTATATCAGCGAGACACACACCCAGCTCACGCTCATCCGCACTCAATACAGCCTCAGCCGAGGCAATGCCTTCAAACACCGTATCCAGTACCTCAAGCCCCGCGCGGTTCGCACACGTAATCACGCTCTGCGCCACACCACCCGAGCAGGTCGACAGATGCAGGTTCACCTCCAGCCGGTTCCCTACCATCCCAATCGGATCATGAATCCCCGCCTGATCATCCAGGATGAACTCCTGCGGCAACAGGTGCAGCACCTCACGGTCCGGCGGCAGTGCCACACTCCGCGCACGGTCCACAGCGGCTTTCACTTCTTCCCGTGTAATCTCGCGCATCCGGCTGCCCATGCTGATGCCGCCGCGGCTATTGATACCCCGCACATGCGTCCCACCAATCCCCACCACACACGTCTCAATCCCCGACTTCGCCACCCGCTCCGCCGTCAATGCAGCGCGGTTGATGGCCTCCGCTGCTGGAGCCAGCTCTGCAATCAAACCCTTACGCATTCCTTTGGACCGCTCCACTCCATGGCCTCGGTATCGCAGCACGCCGTCCAGCAGCTCTGCTACCAGGACCACGCTCTTCGCGCTCCCGGCATCCAGCACCGTAATCAGGTTTTCCTGTTTCTGGTTCATAGCGTGCTCTGTACCTTCCTCATGGCTTCGACGCCGAATGACCCTGACCCGCCTTACCCGATCCAGGCTTGGCCGCCGCCTTCGCAGCAGGCTTCTTCGCAACCGACTTCTTCACAACTTTCTTTGCAACAACCTTCTTCGCCACCGGCTTAGCCGCGACCTTCTTAGCCGGAGTTACATCCTTCGCAACCGTCAGATGCCGCACCGACATCGACTTATCCGTATCCACCTGCACGCCCTGCGAAGGAACAGCAGTCGAAGCAGAAGCAGGAGCCTTCGCACTCAAGCCAGCACCCGCAACAACGGGACTGTGCGCAATCGTTGGCACAGCTTTCGCCACTGGCTTCGCAGCAACATGCGCAGCAGCTGCCGGAGCCGAAGCAGAATGCGCCCCAACCAAGCCATGCACCGCAGCCGGAGCACTCACGGCAGATGCAGCCTTCGCAGGCTCGGTAGCTCCAGCAGCCCCACCACCGGGAACCGGAACTCCACTGCCCGGCTGCATCTCTAGCACGACCTGCCGGTCATACCGCATATCCACCGAAGCCAGCCGCGGATACTGCGTCTTCCACTCCGTCAGATGCTCTTTGTATTTGTCATACCGGTCCAGGAAGTCGCTGTCCCCAAAGTGCACCAGCACCTCAGCCGAGCCATCCGGAATCAGCGCACGCACATCCTCCGGGTCCGACAGGTCCACCTCGCTCAACCCACCCGAGATGTTCCGCCCATCGCCATCCAGCTCCGTCGTAAACCGGCTGAAGATCTTCATCCGCGCCGCCCGCGTCGAGATCGGCTCACTCGCCGCAATCCCTGTCACCACCGGAAACGAGTAGCGAGCCCCTTCGCCCGTCCCCTCGCCCGCTCCCGACACCATATCCATCAGCACGCCGTTCTTGTCCACCAGCCCGATATGCGCGCCCTGCCGCACAAACGCCACCGGCGTTCGCTCCACAATCGAGACCCGCAGATGGTCCGGCAGCAATCGCATCACCGTCGCGTGCTCGACCCAGGGCAGCCGTTCCAACTCCGCCCGCCGCTCCGCCAGCGACACCGTAAAGATGTTCCGGTCCACATCCCCGCCAAAGATACTCAGCAGTTGAGCCTTCGTCACATGCTTGTTGCCTTCAATCCCAATCGCCGCCGAAGACGGCACCACAAATCTCGCATCGTGCAGCAGAGCACTCCGCACCGCCATCGCTCCAGCCGCACCCAGGCCCAGCACAACCGCCACCGTGGTCCCAGCAAAAATTCGTCCCCACAACGTCTGTGGCAAAGCACCCAGCATCCGCCCCATCAGACCCGGACGCACCCCACCCCGAACCCCAACTCGCCGCCGCGCAGAAGAACTCTCCTCTACAAAACCCGAGTCATACTCTCCCTCATAACTAGACGAATCGTAACTTCCAGACCGAGAGCCCCCACCAAATCCAGCCTCCCCAAAACCTTTTTCAAAGTCACTGCCAAAATCTTCCTGAAGGTCCCGTCTCAATCCACCCGCCACCCTTCTTGGCCCGCTCTTCTCCGAGGCGTACCGCTCCTCGGGCGCATCCAGCACCCCAACGCCGCGGCCAATCCCACGCGTAGAACTACGCTTCTTCATCATTCGTTTCGCCGCTAGCCCGAGCAAGGCCGCGAGAATCGCCATACCGAATATACCCCGCCACCACCCCGCTCAGACCCCCAACTTGCCCCCGTACCCTTTCAGGAACTCACCCATCTGGTCACCCCACCCGGGCATTTCCCTCTATCCTGCCAATCCTTCCAGCAACATAGCTCCCGCTTGCGACACACTCCCCGCCCCCAGCGTCACAATCACATCGCCATCCTTAGCGTCCTTCACCAGCCGGGCGACCCCCTCAGCCATCGAACCCGCATACGCCACTTCATCCCGCCCAATCGCCTTCACCAGCGCCTGCCCATCCACCCCGGCGATCGGCTCCTCGCTGGCAGCATAAATATCCAGCACCTGCACCGTATCCGCATCACCAAACGCCCCCGCAAACTCCGTCATCAGGTCCCGCGTCCGCGTAAACCGATGCGGCTGAAACAGCACATGCACCCGTTTGTACCCGCACTCCTGCGCCGCCTTCAACGTCGCCAGTATCTCCGTCGGATGATGCCCGTAGTCATCCACCACCGTGACTCTCCGCACCACACCCTTGATCTGGAATCGCCTATCCACCCCGCGGAAGCTATCCAGACCACCCGCAATCTGCTCTGGAGCCACCCCCAACTGCACCCCAATCGCCACCGCCGCCGTCGCGTTCAACACGTTATGCAGCCCCGGGACATGCAGCACAAACGGCCCTAACATCACACCCTTATACGTCACCTGGAACATCGAGCGAATGTCCCCGCCCTGCATCGCCATGCTCTCAGGCTTCTCCACTAACTCCACACGAAAGTCCGCATCCGCACTCTGTCCATACGTAAAGACCCGCCGCTTCACCCGCGGCAAAATCCCTCGCAGCAACTCATTATCGATACAAGCCGTAGTCGCTCCATAGAACGGCATCCGGTCCATAAACTCCAGGAACGCCCCCTCTACATCTGCCATGTCCTTGTAACAGTCCATGTGCTCGCGGTCCAGGTTCGTCACCACCCCTAGCACCGGGCTCAACTTCAGGAAGCTGCGGTCACTCTCATCCGCCTCCGCCACCAGGTACTGCGAGTTCCCCAGCCGCGCGTTCGACCCCAGCGCATTGACCCGGCCCCCAACCACCACCGTCGGGTCCAGCCCCCCACCGGCCAGCACCGCTGCCACCATGCTGGTCGTCGTCGTCTTCCCATGCATTCCGGCGATGGCGATGCCATACTTCAGCCGCATCAGCTCCGCCAGCATCTCCGCCCGCTGAATTACCGGAACCTTGCGCGACCGCGCCTCTAATACTTCCGGATTATTAGGAGAAACCGCCGAACTCGTCACCACCACGTCGCAAGCCGCCGCATTGGCCGCCGCATGGCCTTCAAACACTCGCGCCCCCAGCCCCACCAGCCGCTCTGTCATTGGTCCCCGCCGCAGGTCACTGCCCGAGACCGAATACCCCATCGTCAGCAGGATCTCCGCGATCCCGCTCATCCCAATTCCGCCAATGCCAATAAAGTGGATGCGCTGCGTGGGCGCAAACAAAAAGTGTCCTGTCACAAACATTCCATCACTCTACCAGTCACGCCATCGATTTTTATCAGCCAAAGCACTTGTCCACAGATTGACTGGCTTGCGTAATATACGTAGGATTCTGTCCATGAAACGGCGTGACTTTGTTAAAGGCTTTGCAGTCGCTACAGCAACCGCAACTACTGCAATTGGGCAGCAACAACCAGCACAAAACCCGCCTCCCGCCGCCAACGCAGTGGACCAGGGCACCATGGCAGTTCAACCTGCCGCAGCGTCCAGTCCTCAGGCAACCGCTCGTGTGCAGCAGATGGCACAGTTCCGCACCCCCAACATTCCTCTCTCGCAACCGGACTCCGTCGCCGAGACCAGCGCGCACTACTTCAACCCCGTGCGCCATGCCACTCTGGTGCGTCTCTGCGAAATCTTTATGCCGGCCGGCGATACCTACCCCAGTGCCATCAAGGCAGGCACACCGGAGTTCCTGGATTTCTACCTCGGCGGCTCCCCGGCGGACCAGCAGGCCATGTACAACAACGGCCTTGATCGCCTCAATGCAGATTGCATGAAGCAATTTCATGTCCCGTTCGCCAAGGCGGATGCGAAGCAGGTTGACGCGGTCATTCGTCCCCACCTCAAAGGCTGGATGAACGATCATCCCCCTAAAGAGGGTCATGTCCGCTTCGTCAATCTCGCTCATCGCGACATCCGCACCGTCACCATCAACTCGCCTCAGTGGGCTGCAGCAGCAGAAGCAGCAGGCGAGCGTACACCCGGCGTAGGCCTCTACTGGAACCCCATCGAACCCGGCACTCAGACATGGGTAAGCCACGGTGTCGCTCAGGCTACCCCCAGCTCGAAACAGAAACACTCCTAAGTAGTTCCCCTAGCAAAGAAGGTGGAGAGAAGCATGGCACAGAAGAAGGTAGACGTCCTGATCATTGGGTCGGGACACACCGGCGGTATGGCCGCAAAGATTTTGACGGAAAAGGGTATCGCCTGCACCATGCTGGACGCGGGCCCGATGCTGAACTTCGAGAAGTATCGCGAGCTCAAGCCCGCCCACGAGCTGCCCTATCGCGGCCTCGACGCACCCGGTCGCCTGCCTCACGTCTATCAGGCCAGCGAGTTCAACGCTAACCAGTGGGTCGACGAGAAGACAATCCCTTACTATCATCCGCCGGATCAGGTCTATAACTGGGTCCGTGTCCGCAGCGTCGGTGGACGCTCCCCGTTCTGGGGTCGCCAGTCCTTCCGCCACAGTGACTACGAGTTCAAGAGCAAGGACCACGACGGCTTCGGCGAAAACTGGCCCATCTCCCTCAAGGACCTCGAGCCCTACTACCCTCGCGTCGAAGAGCTCTTCCGCGTCTCCGGTCACACCGACGGCCTGCCCCAGTACCCCGACGGTAAGTTCATCGAGGACAACACCCCATGGTCCGGCGCCATGCAGCGCTTTGTCGACGCAGGTAAGAAGCAGGGTGTTCCCGTCACCAAGGCACGCTCCGCTCTGGGCAAAGACGGCTTGGCCGCATCGCTCAACCTAATGATTCCCGACGCAGTATCGACTGGCAAACTCACCACCATCCCCAACGCCATCGTCCGCCAGATCACCACCGACAAGAGCACCGGCCTCGCCGATGGCGTCATCTTCGTCGACCGCCATTCCCATCGCGAGATGGTGATCAAGGCCCGCGTCGTCATTGTCGCTGCCGGAACGCTCGAAACCACCCGTCTACTCATGGCCTCCGAGATCTGCAACTCCAGCG
>JANYER010000096.1 GCA_025359825.1 Granulicella sp. | reverse complement strand
TGCATGGGATGAATATGGCGGGTCGTGTTTGAGAAACACGTGGCACTCCAAATATGTTTTGACAAGATTTCCAACTTTCTTTTTTTTTATCCAGCTTGTAGGATTTATTTGCGCTAAAAACCCCTTGATGAGCGTCACGGTTGAGCAAGATGCCCCCCCTAGTGGCGGCCGCACTGGTAGGACTGTCTAAAGTTATCCTCCGTGCTGGCGGCTGACGTCGACCACCGAAAAACGGTGCCGATGCCTCACCCACCTGGGGCTTGACCCGCAGCTCTGTTGACCTTGATCGCCGCATTCGCTCTTTGCGACGATTGCCTTGTATACACGTTCTCGATGCGCTCCCCGCGCTCTACTTCCTGCCTTTGTGCCCCTGGTACTGATTTCATCGACCTCTTCTTCTTCCTTGTAATCCCCTTGTCTGCCTCCGCCTTGATCTGCATGGCGCATCGTACCTTCCACAGTTCCACCACCTGTTCGCGCACTAGTCCGCGCAATTTCTCCAACGCCTCCTTCATCTCCCTCCACTGTACTCCCAGGCACCAGAAGCCTTGTCTAATCCACTTGCCTGGGATCACGCCGTACCACATCTCATCCAACTCCAGATGGTACTCTGGGATTGCGCACTCCTCTAACCATCGTCCCACTGGGTCCACTCCTTCTCTCTCCGGCATTGCATTCACCGTCTCCAGCGCTGCCCTGAGTTCCGCCTTGTGTCGATCCTTCACTTCGCCCACTGTCGCTGGGCATCTTCGCAGGTGTGCAGCGTCCTCCTCTGCTGCGTTGCAAAGCATGCACTGCGACGTCGCGTACATTTCACTGTACCACGCGCTCTGCCTCTTCATCGTGGGCAGCAGGTCGTGCACCAGCTGTGCGTGGAACTTGTGGCGATGCGTCTCCTGTAGGGCATCCATCGTGTCCCTGAATGGTGGGATCTTTGGTGCCACCGTCATGCGCATTGTCTGCCAGTGCGTCATTTGTGCCACCTGTGCTTTGTACCTCTCCTCCATCATTGTCTTGCCTTGTTCCTTGAGCAGCCACGCTGGGAACTTGCCTTGAGTCCTGTTCGGATCGTCGAGGGCCAGCGAGAACCGTACATCTGGTGGGTCAAAGCTGGCCAAGTCCACGGTCGACACCTCCTTGTCCTCTCGCATCCTTTTTGCCCAGCGGTCCGCCGCTTCATTTCCGCCGATGCCGATGTGCGCCTTGATGTGTTCCAATGAGAGGGGTGCCTTGCGCTCCTTGAGTAGCGCGCGCATCAGCCCCCACAGCCGCCAGTCTGGCGACTTGCTCTTCTCCATGATCCGCTCGTTTTCCAGCCTCTGCATCTTCTTAACAACGTTGTCCGAATCCGTGAGGATGATGACGGGGGATGTGCGGGGTAACGAGGCCAATGCCAAAAGGACCGCGCAGATTTCCATGGTCGTCGAGGACATGTGCAGGGCTACTGCCCGGCCCCCCATGCTTATTCTTCTGTCGCCTTCGAATCGTTGGACTATTGCCGCAAATCCCCCCTCGCACATCCCATCTACACACTTCATTGAGCCATCCGTATATACCGTGATGGCCTCCCCGTTGCCCAGGGAGGACCACCACTCCTGGTCGAAATGCCATGACATGCCGAGCATGCACATTGTCGTTGGGTTCATCTTGATGACCTTGCCATGCTTGTGCGCAAGGACTTGTTCAATCGCCTGTGGGAGGTCCCATCGTCCTTCGTGTGCGCCCAACTTCTCTAGCCATGCTGCGTCTCGTATTGCCCTCTCTCCAAGAGGTGTATCCCAATGGTGCTGTGGCGCCGCATTCTCTGGTTTGCTAATGGCCTTGATCACTGCCCCTGCCCATTTCGTCCGTCTGTTCACTCCTGGGGGCAATGTCACTGCGCCCGTCGTCCTGTCTTGGAAACTCTCCACATTCGTCATCTCGTATAGCACGAGGTATTTCTTGATGGCTGTGAACTGCTCTGTCGCAAAGAGCACATCCGTTGTGGCTGAACGCGCAAACACGTTCTCCGTGAACTTGGTCACTTCGCGCGGGGGGATGATGAGCATTGCCCTCCACCACAGTGTTGTCCGCAGCCAGTCCGCATACAGCTCCACCCTCTTCAGTTCTTGTGGTCGCAGGGGTAGTTCTTGTAGTCGTTTCTTCTCTCTGTAAAGCAGAAGGCCGTTGACAAACGCATCCTGGATCTTCGATGGTGTGTTGAGTACACGCACCGTTTGCCGTAGGTGTGACGATGTTATTACAACCGCCAGCGAGTTGATGTCGAAACCCCCGTCATGCACCTTGAGCGGTGTCGAGGGGAATGACCTGGCCAAGCCCACGCAGTTCTTGACTGCTGGCATGTACCGTCGCTCGATTTTGGCCAGATTGGACTTGGACACTGTGTTGCCCCATGTCAGGTACTCCAGCTTCGGGATCAGTACCGTGTTGACCACCATCCGTGTGGTGTTGACATCCATTGCGTGTCGCCGTATCACCGTTGCCACCTGGTCTGCCACTTCCATCATGATCTTCTCGGCTGCTTTGGGTGAGCCATCCAATCGCAACTGTGCCCCAAGCAGCCGGAAACCATCTGTCCTGCTGAGTACCTGGCCGACATCTTGATCACCACCGCATGCGAAGCGCAGTGGTGGTGGCGGCCAGTAGCCGCCTGTCCTTGTGACGTTCACCACATGGACCGACTTGGCACAGTTCAGCTTGATGTCGTGGAGGCCAAAGAACTCGTCCACCACTTTGCACAACTCCGCCATCCGCTCCGGTTTGTCCGCCACCAATGTCAGGTCGTCTGCCAGCGCGCCATGCGCTATTGTTTTGTTTCCCATCGTGTAGCCCGCTCCTGTGCGGTTCAGCGCCACCAGCAACGGGTCGTAAAAGATATTCCATATTTGCGGTGAGATGACGTCACCTTGCTCCAACCCACGATTCGGTGTGGACTCCTCCGTTGCTCCAAACGCCGTGTTCACTGAAATTCTCCGCCTGGCATAGATGTTTTTGAAGAGCGTCGCCACTAACGGTGGTAGTCCAATTCGCTCCATGGACGCCACCAATGACCCCACCATCACTGAGTCGTAT
>JANYER010000413.1 GCA_025359825.1 Granulicella sp. | reverse complement strand
GGCTGGAGTTGCAGCGGTGCAGCAGAGTGCAAGAGCCGACCGTGCAGTGTATGACGGAGATACGACTAAGGTGACGCTGACGGGTACAGCGGCTGGGCCGGTAATGGTGATGGATGGGGAGAGTGTGCTGACGGCAAGCCGCGTGGTGATGGAGCAGCAGACGGGCGATGCGGTGGCGGAGGGGGCTGTCCAGGTGACGTATTCGCGAGGCGAGTCGCGGTTGGTGCAGGAGAGCGGGCCGCAGACTCGGGAAGGTGGAGTGGAGTCGGTGCATGTGCTGGCAGCGCGGGCGGAGCTGAAGCATGATGCGGGGGAGACGATTTTTTATGGGGCGGCTGGTAGTGCGGCTCGGTTGTGGCAGGGTGGGTCACAAATCTCGGCTCCGCTGCTGCGGTTTGAGCAGGAGAAGAGGCGGATGCACGCGGTGGGGAGTGCGGATGTTGGGGCGCTGGCGGTGCATACGTTGTTTGTGAATAGTACGGATGCATTGGTGGGGAAGAGTGTCTCCAAGGCGAAGAGCGATGGGTCGAGCGCTGCGCTGGTGGATGCGAAAGGCAGTCCTGCGGAGGTGCCGATTGGTGTTGCGAAACGTCCATCGGTGGTGCGGGTGACGAGTCGCGAGGTGACGTATGACGATGCTTCGCGGCGGGCAGACTTTACGGGCGGCGTAATGGTTGAAAGTGAGGATGGGACGATGCGGGGGCAATTGGCTACGGTGTACTTGCAGGTTGCTAAGTCTACGGCTGTGACGAATGGACCGAATGTCGCTTTGCTGGGGGGCAAGGTGGAGCGGGTTGTGACTTCGGGGAAGGTAGAGATTGTGCAGCCGGGGCGGCGTGCTACGGGGGAGCAGGTAGTTTATACGGCTCAGGACGGAATGTTTGTGATGACGGGGTTGCCGGGCGTTCCGCCGAAGATGATGGATGAGGCACGGGGTGCGATAACGGGTGCGTCACTCCGGTTCCATGCGGGGGATAATAGTGTTGTGGTCTCGAATGGGACAGATGGCGTCGCCGGACAGCGAGTTCGGACGGAGACGCGGGTGAAACAGTAGCTATGAGGACGTTGTCGACGGAACAGATTGCGAAGTCTTACGGCGGGCGCCAGGTAGTACGGGGTGTGGACCTGAAGATTGAGCAGGGCGAGGTGGTTGGGTTGCTGGGGCCGAATGGAGCCGGCAAAACGACGAGCTTCTACATGATCGTCGGGCTGGTGCGTCCGGATGCCGGGCATGTGATGGTGGACGGCCACGACATTACGCGGCTGCCGATGTATCTGCGGGCGCGGAACTACGGGATCAGTTATCTGCCGCAGGAGCCTTCGGTGTTTCGGAAGCTGACGGTAGAGGACAACATCCTTGCAGTCCTGGAGGCACAGGACCTGAGCTGGGAGAGCCGCAGGACGCGCACGGAGAAGTTGATTGAGCAATTGAACCTGGGACACGTTCGCAAGACGCGCGGATATGCGCTGAGTGGAGGCGAACGGCGAAGGGTGGAGATTGCTCGCTGTCTGGCGATTGAGCCGGCGTTTATTTTGCTGGACGAGCCGTTCTCGGGTATCGACCCGATCGCGGTGCTGGATCTGCAGGAGATTATTTTCGGCTTGAAGCGCAGCGGAATTGGCGTGTTGATTACGGACCATAGTGTGCTGGCTACGCTCTCGGTGACGGACCGGGCGTACATCATTAATGAAGGCAAGATTTTTCGGGCAGGTACACCAGGGGAGCTGGGGCGCGATCCTGAGGTGCGACGCATCTATCTGGGCGATAAGTTTTCGATGGACTAGATGGACTTGTAGTGATGGATTGGCAGTGAGCGAGGTTACATAGCAAGTGTCTGGCCGAGAGCGTGGGCGATACAACTTCCGTTGCATCATGAAGTTGCTATCGGTGGAGTTCGCTGAAGGCGTGGACGGGGTTAGACTTGCAGCCAAGTGAAGCGTTGTTGTGTAGACTGTGGCCAAGCCGGATAGCGATGGACTTCTGGTACAGCTTGCACGATAAGCGCCAAACGAAGCACCTCACTTCTTCCAATCGTGACCGGTGTTAAGAAAGGTATAACGTGCAGCTGCAACCCAAGCTAAATTTGAAGGTCTCGCAACGCCAGATACTGACCCCTGGCCTTGTGCAGATGGTCAGCGTCCTGGCGCTGAACAAGCTTGAGTTGAAGGAGATGATCAACACGGAGATGGTGGAGAATCCTGTGTTGGAGGAACTGGAAGAGCACTTGATGAGCCTGGATGAACGTTCGGGCCTGGAGGGTGACCGGGAGCGTTCCGCGGAGGCGGTGGTGGCAGAGACGGAACGGGTGGAAAAGGACCCGTTCGATGAGATCGACTTTGGAAGTTATTTCCAGGATTACCTGGACCCTGGGTTTAAGACGGCGTCAAACTTCGAGGAGTTCGACAAGCCGTCCTTTGAGCATTTTCTTTCGCAGCCGACCTCGCTGAGTGATCATCTGGCGTGGCAGTTGGGTTCGTTGACGCTGTCGCCTGAGCTGAAGCTCGCGACTGAGCTGGTGGTGGGAAACTTGAATGAGACTGGCTATCTGATCGCCAGCGACGAAGAGTTGGCCGAAGCGCTGCTGCAGGCGCAGGTCCCAATGCGGGCAGAGCCCATTCCGTTTGAGCGCGGAATGAAGGCCAAACATACCGCACTGGACCTGGAGACGGAGCAGAGCGCGGTCGCTGAACTGAGCGGAGTGGTCGAACTGGCTGCAGGGGTGGACGAGGCGCAGGATGAGGCGCTGGAGATTGTGCGAGAAGCACGCAAGATTGTGAACCACCTGGACCCGATTGGGGTGGGGGCGCGGGACCTGAAGGAGTGCCTGCTGATCCAGATTTGTGCACAGCGAGCTGAGGCGGCGCTGGTGTTGAAACGGCGGCAGTCCAGCGCGACGGGCAAGGGTGGATCGTCCAGTTCGAATGGTTCGAGCCGTGATGCGGGGCAGGAACATTATGAGGGCAGCGCGCGCCGGCCAGTGGCTGGCGCTGGGTATGAGCGCGTCGATCTGTTCGAGATTGCATCGCACATCGTTACGGATTGTCTGCCGCTGCTGCAGAAGAAAGATATGCGGGAGTTGACGCGGAGCTGCGGCAGGACGGCGGAAGAGGTGCAGGCGGCGGTGGAGTTTATCCGGACGCTGGACCCGCGTCCAGGGCAGCGGTACAACGAGAGCGAGACACGGCTGATTGAGCCGGATGTAGCGTTTGTGAAGCGCGACGATGTGTATGTCGTGGTGATGAACGAAGAGGACATGCCGTCGCTGCGGTTGAACCAGGGCTATCGGAAGATGCTGCGTGAAAAGCAGACGGAAAAAGAAGTGAAGGAGTACGTGAAGGAGCGGTACAAGTCTGCGATTCAACTGCTCCGAAATATCGAGCAGCGGAAGAACACGATTGTGCGAACCTGCGATGTAATTGTCCGCCGTCAGCAGGAGT
>JANYER010000024.1 GCA_025359825.1 Granulicella sp. | reverse complement strand
GCCATTGATTCTCCCTACCGCAACTTCAGAGTTGTCAAAGCAAAAAGCGCAAACACCAAAGCCAAAATCCAAAAACGCGCAATCACCTTACTCTCACTCCACCCCAGCAACTCAAAGTGATGGTGCAGCGGAGCCATTTTAAAGATTCTCTTCCCATTCCGCAGCTTGTAGCTTCCCACCTGCAGCATCACGCTCAGCGCCTCCAGGATAAACACGCCGCCAATAAACGGCAGCAGCAGCTCCTGCTTAATCACGACAGCAACAGTCCCAATCGCGCCGCCCAGCGCCAGCGATCCCACGTCGCCCATAAACACCTCTGCCGGATGCGCGTTGTACCAAAGGAAGCCGATACTCGCCCCCACCATCGCCCCGCAAAAGACCGTCAGCTCGCTCACCATCGGCATACGCTGCAGTTCCAAATAGTCGCTGAACACCACGTGCCCGCTCACATACGTCAGCACCGTCAGCGCACCCGCCGCAATAATTGTGCAGCCAATCGCCAGTCCATCCAGTCCATCCGTCAGGTTCACCGCATTGCTTGCTCCAGCAATCACGATCATCACAAACAGCACAAACGGCAGGAATACCAGCCAGTGCATATGCGGAATATGTCCCAGCCACTCCCACACCAGGTCCGGCCGAAACTTCTTCGCGAACGGCACCATCAGCCGCGTCGAGTAGCCACCCCGAACCTCCAACTTCAGCAGCGCCACCGCGACCGCGCCACTCGCTAGAAACTGCAATGCCAGCTTCTGCCGCCCCGTCAGCCCCTGGTTCCGCCGGTGCACCACCTTGATGTAGTCATCCGCAAAACCAATCGCCCCAAACGCCAGCGTCGAAAGCATCACGACCCAGATAAACGGGTTCGAAAGATCAGCCCAAAGCAACGTCGGAATCAAAATTGAAATACAGATCAGTACCCCGCCCATCGTCGGCGTGCCACTCTTCTTTTGGTGGCTCTGCGGCCCCTCTTCGCGGATGTACTGCCCAATCTGAAACTCGCGCAGCTTCTCAATCACGTACGGTCCAATCAGCAAGCCGATCAGCAACGCCGTCAGGCTCGCAAACACGGTGCGAAACGTGAGGTACCGGAAGATACGGAACAGACGAAAGTAAGGGAAAAGCTTCTGGTACAGCAGCCAATAGAGCAAGGGAACTCCGATAACGCGTCGCTGGTCAAACGGCCGGGCTCCTTCTATATCGCCCGGAAACCCAGCCGCAAACACATCGCTATCTTAACAGGCACATCGCTGCTACCAGCCGAACATTTTTAACCGTGAACCACGCAGCATTCACTCTTCGATCAACAGCCTATTCCACAGCCTCCAGCCCATCGCAGAGCGCATCGGCTGCCATACCCAACTCCCACTGCATATGCGCGTCGTCCCCAGCTGCCTCAGCACGCCGAACCAGCTCCATCGCCATCGGCAGCACTCGCGCCCAGTAACCCTTCTGCTCGAATGAAATCTTTGCCAACCGTTCAGCCGCTTTTTTCAGCCGCTTCTCATCCTTATCCGGCGAAGGCGCCGTCAGACCCATTAGGTGTTCGCCACGGGCCGCATAGAACCCGGCCATCCCCAGATGTTCCGCCGCCCGCAGAACGCTAAGCGCAGCCTCATCACTTCCGTGCTTCCCATTGGACTGCAGCGCGCCGCGGTACAACTCAATTCCAAACTGCAGTAACTCCCACAGATCGCCGCCCTTATCCTTCTCGACCAGCGAAATCACTACACTGGCACGCTGCAGATGATGGAACGCCTTACGCAGCGACTTCCCACCCTTATACTTCTCACCATGCTTCACCAGCTCAGCTTCGTTCTTATGCGAACCAACATGCTTCGCGGTTTTCTTTGCATGTTTCTTGGCCGCATGCTTCGCCGGAGCCTTCTTCGCCGCATGTTTCAACGCCGTCTTCTTCGCAGTTTTTTCCCCTGAGTGCTTCAACGCCGAGCCAGGAGCCTTCGCCAGCCCACCACTACCGTTACGAACTATTTCATGTGCCATACCGAATAGGATGCGCCCCGCCCCAGCCGCGCTTGCTCAACCCACCAGAAAAGTCTCCGCTACAAGACTCGCCACACCTGCACGCTCACATCCTTCGGCCGCCGCTCCGCCACCCCCACAAACAGCGAGTGCACCATCCACTGCAGCCCCGGCGCCGCCGTCTCAAATACCGGCGATGTCCGGAAATAGTATTGCGTCGGAGATACCAGCTCCCCCGCCGCCATCCGCGCCGTCACCTCCGGCGTCGCATAGCGCAACCCCGCGTTGCGCAGATAGATCAACGCCCCGTCCTTCGTCTTCAACGTGTAGCGAGTATCAATCTCCACCACCCCATCCGGATGGATCACCTGCCAATCCGCACCCCCCGGCACCACTACGCCTTCCAACTTTGGACCGCTAAAGCTGCCGCCTGCAATCGGCACAATCCTGCGATGCCCATGCTGCGTCTCCCCCAGGTCCATCGGCGCGTCCACCTGCACCGACAGCTCAAAGCAGTACTCCAACTCTGGAGCTCTTGGCGCAAGCCCCTTCACCGCGGCACCCTTCATTTCCTGCCCCACCGCTACCGTAGCATCCGTCACAGCACCCTCCATTCCTATCGCGGTCATTCGCACCGGCAAGGCTACGCGCAGCGCCCCAATAACCGCCGCTCCCAGCCATCGCCGCCGCGTTAGCCTGCCTGAACCCATTCGCATCGCCACCCATCCATCTGAACGGGAGACCCGACTATACCCACCCAACCCCACCATCCGCCACAACCTACCCACCGGCGTGTACGCCAGTCGCACACCCACCCGTCCGCTCTAGTCCAATCCCTCCAGCGCTCGCTCCAGCCGAACCCCGCGCGAGGCCTTCAGCAGCACCGCATCCCCTGCCCGCACATTCGCCTGCATCCACTCCCCTGCCGCCAAAGCATCCGCCACAAACACCGCCTCCACCCCGCCAGCCTTCGCCGCTGCCACTAACGCCTCAGCCGCTCCCCGCACCCCTACCACCACTGAAACCCCACGCTCCGCCATCAGAGCTCCGCACTCCGCATGAAGCTCCGTCGCCGCAGTGCCCAACTCCAGCATCTCTCCCGCCACCACCACGTGCCGTTCTGCCGGCATCGCCATCAGCGCGTCCACCATCGCATCCAGCGCCCGCGGATTCGAGTTATAGCAATCATTAATCAGCGTCGCTCCACGCCACGCAATCACCTCGCCGCGCTTATCGCCCGCGCGCATCTCCCCCACAGCAGCAGCGCAATCTCCTAACGACATCCCACTCCGCAGCCCCACAGCGATCGCCGCCAGCGCATTCAACACATTGTGCCGCCCCAGCAACTGCAGTTGAACACTCGCCCGCTCGCCCGCCACCTCCACCGTAAACACGACACCCTCCGCACCCATCTCCGCCACATGCACCGCACGAACAGCCACACCCTCGCCCGTCCCGTACAGCACCGCCCGGTCCCCCATTCCCTTGCCAAACTCCTTCACAAACGGATCATCCCCATTCAGCACCGCGACCCCATCTTCCGGCAACCCGACAATCAACTCATACTTCGCCCGCGCCACCCCGGCGATTCCATCTTCAAAAAACTCCACATGCACTGGAGCCACATTGCTCACCACACCCCACTCCGGCGCCGCGATCTTAGTCAGCGCAGCAATCTCGCCCGCATGGTTCATCCCCATTTCAATCACCGCAACCTCGTGCTCCGGCTCCAGCCGTAGCAACTGTAGCGGCACTCCAAACCCGTTATTCAAATTTCCCGCCGACTTCAGTACCCTGAATTTCGCCGACAACACCTGCGCCACCATCTCCTTCGTCGTCGTCTTGCCTGCCGACCCCGTCACTCCAATCACCCGCCGGTCCTTCGAGATCGACCCCCACTCCATCCGCACCGCATGAGCCAGCTTCTGCATCGCCGACAACACACAGTCCTCCCCGTCCGCCACCATCAGCAGCCTGCTCTCATCCACTTCAGACGGCACAATCCAGATGTTGCTCACCACCGCCGCCACCGCGCCATTCGCCAACGCCGCCGCAACATACTCATGCCCATCCAGCCGCTCCCCCTTCACCGCGAAGAACAGCTCTCCAGCCCCAATCGTCCGCGAGTCAATCGAATACCCCACCGCCTCGGCAGTCGTATCGAACTCCCCATCCGCATGAATCCAATCTGCAATCTTTCCGAGTGTCAGCTTCAAGCAATCTCCTTCAAAACTTCGGCAGCAACCGCCACATCATCAAATGGCACCGCACCATCCCGCAATACCTGGACCTTCTCATGCCCCTTACCCGCAAGCAAAACAATATCGCCCGCCCTCGCTGCACGAATCGCAATCGCAATCGCCCCCGCACGGTCTTCCTCTACGATGCAATCCGCACCCGTCTCCGTCACTCCCGCCAACGCCTCCGCAAGAATTACTTCCGGATCCTCACTGCGCGGATTATCACTCGTCAGCACCACCAGGTCGCTCCCCTCACCCGCAGCCCGACCCATCTTCGGACGCTTCGTCTTATCCCGATCTCCCCCACACCCAAACAGCGTAATCACCCTACCGCCACGCTCCTTCACCAACTCCCGCGCCAGCGCAATCAAATTCCGCAGCGCATCATCCGTATGCGCATAATCCACCACCACCGTCATACCATTCGTCGAAGGCACCACCTCAAATCGCCCCGGCACCTGCCCCAACGTCTCCGCCGCCGCAGCAATCTCTTCCAGCGATAAGCCCCGCGCCAGCGCCGCACATGAGGCAGCCAGCAGGTTATAGACATTGACCCGCCCCGTAAGCGGAGACCGCATGGCAACGCTCCCCTGCGGCGTCCTAAACATGAACCGTGTCTCGCCCGCACGCAACACCACATCCTCTGCGCGATACTCGCCGCCTTCGGGATCAAGCCCATACCGCATCACTTCACTTTGAATCCCGCTATAAAGAAGCCACTCACCACCCCACCAATCATCGTCATTGATGACCGCAATCCGGGGCGCAGCCGCACCCACCCCTTGAAACAACCGCAGCTTCGCCGCAAAATACTTTTCCATCGTCCCGTGATAATCCAGATGGTCCTGCGTCAAATTCGTAAAAATCCCTACATCCACCGGCAGTCCCCAAACCCGTTCCTGCTCCAGCGCATGGCTGGACATCTCCATCACCGCCTCCGTCGCCCCTACCGCCACA
>JANYER010000475.1 GCA_025359825.1 Granulicella sp. | reverse complement strand
CCAGGCCGACATCTGCCCGCAGTCGTCATCGCCATCCAACCCACCCGAGTCATAGCCGTACTCCGCCGCAGCAATCTCGCGCACCTTCGCCTGCGTCTTCCAGGGCTGCCCCGCAAAGTCATACAGATACCCATAGTGATGGCTCGGCTCATTGCTGTGCTTGTTATGCCCACCTGCAAAGTGCTGGTCCAGCTTCGCCGCATACCTCTCCGCACCACCCATCAACTCCAGCAACCCACCCTGGTCGTGGAACGGCGACCACGTATAGACCCACGCATCCCCCTCCGTCCATCCCGAGACCGACCGGTTCCCATCCGTATCCCCACCCTCACCACCCAGCGGAGCCCACTTACCATCCGCAGTCTTCCCATTCATCAACCCAATCGCCGGATTGAATAAATTCCGATCATTCAAAGACCGCTTCAGAAAGAAGTTATAGTCGCTCGTCTTGCCCATCGCCTTCGCCACCTGCGCCACGCACCAGTCGTCGTAGCTGTCCTCCAGCGTCCGCGAAGCAGCCTCATCCGTCTTGTCCGTCGGAATAAATCCCAGCTCCTTGTAGTACGTCAGCCCCGCCCGCGCCTCGTACGGAGTGTGCTCCTCCCGATCCAGCCAGCGCCGGGTCGTATCTCCATCCGGCGGCGTCATCGCATCCTTATAGACCGCCTCCCACGCCAGCTCCCGGTCAAACCCCGTAAACCCTTTCCGCATCGCCTCCGCCACCACCGAGTCGGCATGCGTCCCGATCATGATGTTCGTATACCCCGGATTCGGCCACTTCGGCATCCACCCGCCTTCTTGGAAGTTCTGCAGCAGCGCCGTCACCATCCCGCCCACCCGCTCCGGAGCCACCAGCGTCAGCCAGCTATTCTCCGCCCGGAACGTGTCCCAGATCGAGTACGCCGTATAGCTCTCCCCCGTATGCACCTCATCATCAAACGCGCTGTAGTACCGCCCGCCCTCAGAGAACGTACGGGGGTAGAGAGACGCGTGATACATGGCCGTATAGAGCCGCACCTTCTCCTTCTCCGTCGCGCCTATCACCTGCATCCGGTCCAGCTTCTCGTCCCACGTCGCCCGCAGCTTCTGCTGCACCGCCGCAAAATCCCACGCCGGAATCTCCCGCCGCAGATTCGCCCGCGCATCCTCCACGCTCAGGAACGAGGTCCCCACCCGCACCTCCACCATCGACCCCGGCGCAAACTCCGCATACCCGCCCCGGCTCGTAGTCGGAACAGCAGCGCCGCCATCCATCCCCCATACCTTCCCACCCGTAGAAGCCTGACGAAACTCCATCACAAAATACCCTTTAAAGCTCGGCAGCGCTGCCTTCCCCGTATTCGGTCCCAGGTGCGCATCCATGCGGTGCGGATTCCACCCCGTAATCTCCCGCCTCGCTACATCCACCGCCGCAAACCCGGCAATCCCCGGACGCGAAACCTCCATCAACACCCGCGCCACCCCGCTCTTCGGAAACTGAAACCGCAGGTACGAACACCGCTCCGTAGCCGTCATCTCCACCCGAATCTTCGCAGCAGCACCCTCACCCAAAGTCACCGCATAATAATCCGGCCTCGCAATCTCACTCCCATGCGAATAAGCCATCTTCCGCGCCTCCGGCTCCGTCCGCACCACCTCCGCACCAGAAGAAGCCACCTGTGGAATCACCGTCACGTACCCGTAATCCCCCATCCAGATCGCCGGCTGATGCGTCCCCATAAACCCCGAGATGGTGGTGTCGTCATAGTTGTACGAAGTCACACTGATCTTGTTCTGCCGCGTCTGCGCCGTCCAGTTCGTCATCCCAAACGGAGGCGTCACAAACGGCATCGTCCCGCCATACCCCAACCCACTCTTCTGCGACCCAATCAGCGGATTCACATATGAAACCCCATCCCGCTCCGCCGCCACCGCACCCGTCGCTGCCAAACCAGCCACACCCAACCCCAACACACCAGCCAACACATATCTACGCATGGCAAAGAAGTATAGGGTTCCCACCAACCCTTCGCAACGAATCTACCCACCCACACCATTTCGCAAACACAACAAATCCCTCATCCTGAGCAAAGCTCTAATTGAACCGAAGAATGACCTCTCGCCTCTGCTCGTACTTCCTTGCCCTCCCCACAATCTGTCATCCTGAGCGAAGTCGAAGAGCCTGCCCTGAGCGAAGCCGAAGGGACCCCGAAGCCGCTAACCTCACCCAAACCGCT
>JANYER010000463.1 GCA_025359825.1 Granulicella sp. | reverse complement strand
CGTAGACGCCTCCCTTTTCCGCGACTTCGGCATCTACGAGCGCGTCAAATTCCAGTTCCGCACCGAGGTCTCCAACGTCTTCAACCTCACGAACCTCGGCACCCCCACCGGCACCTTTAACTCCGCTAACTTCGGCAAGATCACCGGCAGCGCAGGCGGCTTCCCCAACCGCCAGATCCAGTTCGGTGCCAGAATCTTGTTCTAAATATCAATCGACAACGTGAAGACAAGACGGAGGCCAGAAAGTGGTCTCCGTCTTTGTTTGTATGGCTCAGCAGTACAAAGCACGAGCGCACCCAGCCGCCGTTGCAGTCCGTTGAGAAAAACTAAGTTGTTGAGAAGTTTGGTGGACCTGATCGGGATCGAACCGATGACCTCTTCCATGCCATGGAAGCGCGCTCCCAGCTGCGCCACAGGCCCACTCTTAGGAAAGACTGCTTCTATTCTGACTGACCCTGCACCATCCGTCAATGCCGTGCCAGCCTTTCTCTAGATTGCGCCAGCCTTTCTGCGGTTTCTATGGAACTTATCCACCCCGCCCCGGTGTCTAAAGAACCAGAGTGAAGCGAGCACTCGGTCGGCGCCGGCGCTGTTTCTCCCACTCTTGATCCGGCTCAGTGGTTGATCCGGCCCCGCGGTTGATCCGGCTTTGCACCCAGCAGTTGCCGAGCCCGAACAAAAAGTCGTACTGTAAAGGACACCCGATATGCAGGCGGGAACCATAGTGGGAAACTTAGCAAGCGCGATTGGAATTACCACCGAAGACGCATCCCTCGTCGCCGACCTCAAGGCCGGCTCCGAAGAGGCGTTCGGCCTGCTCATCGCCCAATACCACCAACCTCTCTACTCCCTGATCGCCCGCAGCATCAACGATCCAGCCGACGCGGCCGACATCACTCAGGAAGTCTTCATTAAGGTCTTCCGCAGCATTCGCGGCTTCCATGGCGATGCCAGCCTCCGCACTTGGCTCTATCGCATCGCCCTGCACGAAGCCTCCAATCAGCGCCGCTGGTGGTCGCGCCACAAACGCCAGGAGATCACCATCGACTCCAGCTACGCGGCGGACTCTGACCCTGACTCCGAGAGCGACGCCCTCTGCCTCAGCGCCACTCTCGCGGATCAGCGGGACTCCCCCTACGATCAGGCCGTGCAGAACCAGTCCCGCGAGCAGCTCGAAGCCGCCCTCCGCCTGCTCCCCGAGGCGTATCGCACCGTAGTCGTTCTCCGCGAGATTGAAGGCTTTGCCTACGAAGAGATCGCCGAGATCCTCGACCTCCAGCTCGGCACCGTCAAGTCCCGCCTCACCCGCGGACGTGCCGCTCTCCGCACTGTACTTCTCGCCCAGAACGCGGCCAGTACCACGCCACTCATGCCGAGTCGCAAGGCACCACAATCTTCCGCATCCGCACACTCGTTCGCAACATCGAACCTTACACACCAAAAAGGAGCAGCCACACGATGAACAGCATCCTTCACACGTCCAGCTGCTCCGCCATTCGCGAACACTTCTCCGCATACCTCGACGGCGCCATCAGCGGCCGCCGCATGGGCACCATCGCGGTCCATCTGCAATCCTGCGAGTCTTGCAGCACCGAGTTCGACGCCATGCGTGAGATGCAGCACTCCCTCTCCGCCCTCGGACCCATCAAGCCCCCCGCCGATCTCGGCATGAAGCTCCGCCTCGCTATCTCCCACGAGCGAGTCCGCCGCAAGGCTGGCTTCTTCGACGGCTTCGCTCTTCAATGGCAGAACGCCATTCGCCCCATCGTCCTCCAGGCCTCTGCTGGATTCGCCGGCTCCATCGTCCTGCTCGGCGGCGTCCTGCTGCTGCTCGGCATGTTTGCAGCGCCGGAACCTGTCATGGCCAATGATGAACCACTCGGTGCCATGACCGTCCCTCACTACCGCTACACCTCAGTCAGTCCCCGGCCTATCCTCAATAGTCAGGCCGCGACCATCGTTGTGGAAGCCTACGTCAACAGTGAAGGTCGCGTCTACGACTACAAGATCGTATCCGGTCCCGAGGACGCAGCCGTCCAGACTCAGATCGTCGACCAGCTTGTCTTCAGCGTCTTTGAGCCTGCCAGCGTCTTCGGCACGCCCATCCGCGGACGCGCCGTGGTCACCTTCTCGGGAATCTCCGTCAGGGCCTAACTGTAAGGCCTAGCTGCCCGCGCTGCTGAATCACCAGCTCCCCCAAACTTGCCACCCACCCCGCGCTCCCTTAAACTCCACGAGGAGCGTCGAACACCCATCGTGCAACTTCCAATCTCATCTCGAAGCATCACTCAGAAGTCGGGCGTATCACTGCTGCCACCCATCGTGCCACTTCCAACCTCATCTCGAAGCCCCCTGCTCCTGCTTGTAGCCGCTGGCATCAGCATCGTCAGCATCAGCATCCCGTCCGCTCACGCTCAGAACTCCTCCTCCAGCACCACCGGCAACGTGCAGGAGAATCGCACCACCCGCATCGCCCAGCCTGAGGCTGGTGGCTCTGCCATCACGCTTGAGACCTCTGAGCCGCTCTTCTACGTCGCCACTGCCCTCAACACCTGCGGCTACGACGCCGATCTCGCCGCCTCCGCGCCCATCCGCGCCACCATCCGCGCTGAAGTCAACGAAGCCCTGGCAACCTCCTCAGAAGCACGCGATGCCCGCGACGCTCTCTGCGCCTACATCCAGCTCCACACCCTCGCCGATAGCGGCCGCAATCTCGCCCAGTACGTCTCCCTCGCCGTCTACCTCAAGCCACCGCCGGAGCTCACTCCCGTCGTCGACCAAACCGAGCTCCCACCCGACTCCACCCAGGTCGTCAACGTCCTTCCCCTGCTCCGTACCTTTGCGGAGACCATCCATCTCAACGCCATCTGGTTCAATCACCGCGCCCAGTACGAAGACCTCGTCAATCGCGTTCACGATCCGCTCACCAAGATGGTGCTCAATACCAACATCTATCTGGGCCTTCCGGTCAGCAGCTACGATGGCCGCCGCTTCCTCGTCCTGCTGGAGCCGATGCTCGCTCCCTCCGCCACCAACTCCCGCATCTACTCCAACGACTTCTTGGTCGTCGCCTCGCCCGCCGGTGAGCCACTCGGCACCGTCCACATGGACCAGGTCCGCCACACCTACCTGCACTACGAGGTAGAGCCGCTGGTCTACGCCCGCGCCTCCGCCATGGATCGCCTCCTGCCGCTGCTTAAATCCGTGCAGGACGCCCCCATCGAGTTCGCCTACAAGTCCGATATCGTCGCCCTCATCACCGAGTGCCTCATCAAGGCCATCGAGGCCCGCACCATGGACGTCGGTCTCGTCAAACCGAAACGCCCCGTCGGGACCAAAGCTCGCGCCGACCTTGATCGTTACGACGCCGAGAACACCGCCTACGAGAGACAGGCCGAAGCCATCCGCCACAAGACCGCCCAGCAGGAGGTCCTCCACGGCTGGGTCCTCGTCGAATACCTCTACAACAAACTCGGCCAGATGGAGAAGGACAACATCAGCCTCAAGGAAGACATCGGCGAGATGGTCTACGGCATGGACGTACAGCGTGAACTCCATACCGCGCTGCAAGTCACCTTCCTCCCCGACACCACCCACGACAACGTCATACGCGCCCCCCGCCAGCTCAAAGGCATGGACCTCGCCGAGATGAAGCTCCTCAAAGGCGACATGGACGGGGCTGAAGAGATCGCCGACGCCGCCCTCAAGACCGACCCCAATGACGCCCGCGCCCACTACCTCGCCGGACGCATCGAGCTCATCCACGGCACTCCCGAAGACGCACTCGACCACTTCAACAAGACCCTCACCCTCACCAAAGACCCCCGCACCCTCGCCTGGACCCATATCTACCTCGGCCGCCTCTACGACATCGCCCGCGACCCCAAGGACCCCGAAGCCCGCAACGCTGAACGCCCCAAAGCCATCGCCGAGTACAAGGCCGCCCTCGCCGTTCGCGACGCCCTGCCCGACACCAAAGCCGCTGCAGAAAAAGGCCTCAAAGAGCCCTTCGCCCTGCCCAAACGCGAGCAGCAGGAGCCCGACGACAACGCCCCCATCGACCCCAGCGGTAAAGCAGAAAAAGACGCCTACCGCCCCCCACCCGCAACCACCATCCCCAAACCACGCTAGAACGCAGCCACTTCGTCAAAACGTCACGAGTATATCCACCGGGGAAGGCCACCTTCAGGTGTGCCGAATGCCACATCTTTGAGTTATTAATTTCTTTTCCGGCTCGCCAACGGCGAGCCGGAAAAGAAATAGGCAGAAAAGGGTGCTTGCTCGGCATAGTTGAAACCACGTCACCCTAAATCCTCCGTCCTCAAACGGGTCACCACCCCTGCCCCATCCTCGCCAACGTCTAAAGAGTGCTTTTACAGGAGCCCGTCCGGTAAAGTAGCTATAAGGAGCCGCATGAAGACGCGCCGCCCAAAAAACCCATCCCTTCCGGCGAACGGCGCCTCCTCTGAGCTCTTTCTCCATCATTTTCAGCGTCCGGAGCTGCTCACCCGCGCCCTCACCCATCGCTCCCTCTCCTATGAAACCAACGCGAACCCCGTCCCCGATCCAAACACTGATAACGAGCAGTTGGAGTTCATCGGCGATGCTGTCCTCGGGCTTCTGAGCGCAGATGCCCTCTTCCAGCGCTTCCCCGGCTCCAGCGAAGGCGAGCTCACCCGCCTGCGCGCCTCGCTCGTCTCCAGCCGCCACCTGGCCTCCGTCGCCACCCGCATCGGGCTTGGCGCGTTGCTCCGCCTGGGCCGTGGCGAGGACGCCAGCGGAGGTCGCCGCAAGCCCGCGCTGCTCGCCAATGCGCTGGAGGCCGTTATCGCCGCCCTCTACCTGGACGGTGGCCTGCCCGCTGCCCGTACCTTCGTTGAGACATACATCATCGTGCCCGCTCTGCCCGACCTCAACCTCGCTCTGCGCGACCGCGACGGCAACCAGTCGCAAGCCACCTTCTCCGGTGCCATCGGCGACCACAAGTCCGCCCTGCAGGAGCACCTCCAGGCCATCGGAGCCGGCCAGCCCCAGTACATCCTCACCGACCAGTCAGGCCCCGATCACGCGAAGCGTTTCCGCGTCCAGGTCCACATCGAGCTGCCCAGCGGAGAAACTCGCACCCTCGGCGAATCCGAAGGCTCCACCAAGAAACAGGCCCAGCAGGAAGCCGCCCGTATCGCCTTCCAGCAGCTCACCGCAGAGCAAAAAGCCCGCGACGCAGCCACAGAAAAAATCCCCGAAGTAAAGTTGTCCGTACCCAAGGTCAGGAAGGTCCAGCGTCCTGAGTTGACTTCATGACCCCCCCTCTCCAATCCGACTCGTTCCAATCCGGCTCCCTCCAGCCCGATCCGATGCAGTCGGTCCATGAGAAATCCATTGAAGAAGAATTAGCCCACACCCCGGACGAACTCTCCCCGCCAGCCTCTGCAGGCCCCGACGCTCTCTACTACCAGCACGGCCTGCTCCCCGCCATCCAGTCGCTCTTCTACATCATCGTCATCGCGGTCTTCATCCTTACCTTCACCATCCAGCCCTTCCGCATCCCCTCCGGCTCCATGGAGCCCACCCTGCTGGTAGGCGACTTCCTGTTGGTCGATAAACGCGGACTCGGCTTCGACGAGGCAGCTTTCCTCCTGCCCACCTCAGCCGTCCACCGCGGCGACATCATCATCTTCCACTACCCCGTAGACCCCGCCACCCACCTCATCAAACGCATCGTCGGCCTGCCCGGCGACCGGCTCCACCTCCGCGAAGGCCATGTCTTCATCAACGGAAGCCCTCTGCCCGAGCCCTACGCGGTCTACCGCCCCAGTCCACCCGACAACTTCCGCGACAACTTTCCCCGCCTCCAGGCCACCGCGCCCGACATCGACCCCGCCTGGTGGATCCGCCTTCACACCCTCACCGACCACGGCGACCTCATCATCCCCTCCAACAACTACTTCGTCCTCGGCGACAACCGCAACGGCTCCGAAGACTCTCGCTACTGGGGCTTCGTCCCCCGCGAAAATATCGTCGGCAAACCCGTCCTCATCTACTTCTCCCTGCTGCCCGACACCACCGCTCCAGCCTACGGCCCCCACACCTCCGTCTGGCTGGATGCCATCCTCAACTTCGCCCGCTGGGACCGCATCTTCCAGGTAGTCCACTAGCCAGCCGCCTACCAATCAGTCCACACCAGACAATTGCTCGAAGAAACCGCAATCAGCGATACACTGACACCAGCGCAAAACCGGAGACAGAAGCAGATGAGTAGCAACGAAGTCGTCCTACCCGAAGCAACCGAGCAAGAAGTCGAGACAGCCCAGCAGGAGACCGCACTCGAGTCTCTCGCCTCCATCTGCACCGTCCTCGCCATCGGACTCTTCGTCATGACCTTCGTCTTCCAGAACTTCGAGATCCCCTCCGCCTCCATGGTCAAGACGCTGCTCATCGGCGACCACGTCCTCGTCGACCGCATCGCCCTCGCTCCCAAAACCTCTTGGGCACCCTTCGTCTACCAGCGCGACATCCGCCGCGGCGACATCATCGTCTTCCTCAAGCCCGGCGAGCCAGACCTCTTCCTCGTCAAGCGCACCATCGGCATTCCTGGCGACAAGCTCCATCTCCGCAACGGCATCGTCTACCTCAACGGCGTCGCCCAGAACGAGCCCCAGGCCGGCATGCCCGCCTTCGACGAAAATCCGCAGCACGCCTTCCAGCCCTACCGCGACGACTTCCCCGGCGTACCTCCCGGCCCTAATGAAGAAGGCCAGGTGACCGCCAGTTGGGCTACCGAGCTTCCCGCCCACATCGTCGACGGTGACCTCGTCGTCCCCCCCGGTAAAGTCTTCGCCATGGGCGACAACCGTACCGAGTCCCTCGACGGACGCTACTGGGGCTTCGTCCCCCGCGAGAACATCGTCGGCCGTCCCCTGTTCGTCTACTGGTCCTTCCAGACCCCCGCCGACCAGATCAATAAGCAAAGCATGTCCGAGCGCATCGGCTTCATGGTTCACATCCTGATCCATGTCTTCGACCAGACCCGCTGGTCCCGCACCCTCCACCGCATCGTATAAAAGACACAAGACGTCAGGACCTCCGGCCCCCCGAACACCCACGCCACACTCCTTCATGCAGCAAACAGACCCCACCTACGCGCCCGCCGAGAGCCCACGACCCAAGCGTCGCCGCTCGCTCCTCCGCCGCTTCGTGCTCGTCTACTACATCGTCTTCGCTCTTCTACTGCTCGCCCTCGTACCGCCCTACATCAGCGTCAGCCGCTACCAACGCCGCATCGCCGAGAGCATCAGCCAAAGCCTTGGCCGCCCTGCCCATCTCGATACCGTCACTCTCAATCTCCTCCCTCTCCCCAGCCTCACCATCACCAACCTCGTCGTCACCGAAGACCCTGCCTTCGGCTATGAGCCCGTCATCCGCGCCAACTCCGTCCGCGCCACACTCCGCGTCCGGTCCCTCCTTCGCCGCAAGGTCGAGTTCTCCTCCATCAGCTTCACCGAGCCCAGCATCAACCTCGTCCATCTCCCCAACGGCAAGTGGAACCTTCAGTCCATCCTCACCCAGGCAGCCCGCATCCAGGCCGCCCCGACTGAGCAGAAGTCCATCGGCCCCGCCCCGCGCTTCCCCTACATCGAAGCCACCGGTGCCCGCATCAACCTCAAGCTCGGCCTGGAAAAAGTCCCCATCTCCCTCAATGACGCCGAGTTCGCCCTCTGGCTCCCCAACCCCGAGCAATGGCACCTCCGCATCGAGGCCCACCCCGCCCGCACCGACATCTCCGTCTCCGATACCGGCGTCCTCCGCATCGAAGGCACCCTGGGCCGCGCCTCTGTCCTCGCCGAAGTTCCCATCGACCTCAACGCCGAGTGGACCACTGCGCCCCTCGGCGTAGCCACCCAATTAGTCCTCGGCCGCGACGCCGGCGTCCGCGGCGACGTCTCCCTCGCCGCCCACACCCAGGGAACCCTCGGCAACGCCGCCGTCACCGCTCACCTCCACCTCGACAAGCTCCGTCGCGCCGACTTCGTCCCCCAGTCGCCCCTCACCGTCGACGTCACCTGCCGCTCCGCCGCCACCAACTCCTTCCACTCCTTTCCCGACCCCGCCTGCGCCTGGACCCCCTCTGGCAGCAACCAGCCCATCACTCTCACCGGCACTATCCCCGACATCCGCGACCTCGACACCGCCACCGCCTCCCTCAACACCGACGCGCTCCCCATCGCCACCACGCTCGACTGGCTCCGCACCCTCAGCACCCGGGTCCCCGCGGACCTCACCGCTGGAGGCTCCCTCAACGTCAGCCTCCAGCCCACCGCCAGTCTCCTCAAGCTCCCCACCCACTGGGACACCATTCTCAACGCCACCATCGAAGCCGCCGGTCTCACCCTCACCTCACCCAGCTCCGGCCTCGACACCCTCAACATAGGCGACCTCGAATTCCACGGCCCACCACCTCCCACCCTGGTCCGCACCCGCCGCACGCCCGCACCCATTACGCCCGGTCTGCTGCTTACCCCCATCACACTCGACCTTGGCGGCAAAGACCCCGCCACCCTCGAAGCCCACATCGACGCCACCGGCTACACCCTGCACCTCTCCGGAATGGTCCTGCCCAGCCGCCTCACCGCCCTCGGCAAAGCAATCCCCCAGCTAGGCGACGGCCTAGATGCCTGCTTAGACGACGTGCTCCCCAGCAGCGACTCAGAAGCCCGCCCCGCCACCCCGGTCCATCTCGACCTGACCGCCACTCACCTTTGGGGCGGCCAACAAACTTGGCAACCAACCGCAGCCACTCCCGCCCGCCACCGCTAAAAGCTAACAGCTTGCCCTTAGCGCCGAATCTCTCGCACATGCACACTGTTCCCCACCTCAGGAACTGACCCGTCATTCACCACCACCTCCACCGGATTACTCTCAAACAAAATCCGTGTCGAAGCGCTCGACCGCGCCGGAATCCGTAACCGCTCCGTCGCCGTCAGCGTGCCCGACCGCACCGTCACCGGCACCTCCGCCACTGCATCGCCGGAGTTCCGCACCTCCACCGCCACCAGGAAGCCTCCGCGCCCATCCTTCGCCTGTAGCTCGCGCGGAGTCACACTCACCACGCTCAAATCCGGTAACCCGCGGTCGCGATACACCCAGTCATCGAAGAACCATCCCAACGACTTATGCGAAGCCGCCTCCAGCAATCGCTGAAACTCCTTTGCATCCTCTGTACTGCCGGCCCGCTTCGTACTCTTGCGATAGAGCTGCAACGCCTCCTTCAACGCCGCATCTCCCGCCACCGACCGCAGCATCCACAACACCGACGCCGCCTTGGTCCGGTAGTACACCTCGTCCCGCGCTTCCAGCAAACTCTGTCCTGCCGTATCGCGATTGCCCGGCTCAGCAAACGCCAGCGCGGTCGCCTGCTGGCGAATCTGCTCCACCGCAAACTCCCGTCCGTGCGTCCGCTCCAGCCATAGCCAGCCCATCCACTGCGCCACCCCCTCATCCAGCCACACCTGCGACGACCCGAACCAAGCATGACTCAGTGAATGAGCCAACACAGCCGCAATTCCATCAGCATCCACGCCCGCCATCGATGCCACCAGCAGCGCACGATCCTCAAACGGCTGCCCCGCATGGTCTACGATATTCATCGTCCGCAGCGGAGAGTCGCCCAGCCACTCCCGCACCAGCGGCTGCACCTGCTCCACGCCCTTCGTATACCGCGCTACCGCATCGTCGCTCGACGTCAGCACCGCCAGCACCGGCCCCTCGTCCAGCTTCAACGAGCCCTCCGGCACAAACAGACTTGGCACCCGGAAGCCAAGCACCTGCTCCGCAAACTCCGCCGTCGCCACCCCCGGAGCACTCGCCGCCGGAGCGTCCATGTCCTCCGCCGTTCCCACCAACGGCTCCCGCCGCCCGCAGAAGTACACCCACTTCGGCGCATCGCCCGCATACTCAATCGTCAGCCGCAGCCGTATCGTCGCACCCGCCTGCCGCTGCTTCGCCTGACCCACCGCCTGAAAGAGCTTCGCCCCATCCCCCAGGAACACCGGTGCCGCAGCCGTCGGATACCACAGCACATTCCCGAAGCCGCGCAACCACGTCCCTTCGCTCGACACCTTGTCCCAATCTGCTCGCTCCGCCTCATTCACAGGCGCACCAATCCGCTCCAGCCGTCCGGCAGAGCCAGCCAGCAGCCCTGAATAAAACGCCGACAGCCGCAACACCCCGCCCACTGGCAAAGGCTCAGCCAGCGTCAGAATCGCCTCCTGCGCCCCACCCGTATGGTCCGCATCCGTATTGACTGCGTGCTGCACAAACGGCACCTCGGACGAAGTGCCCTCCAACACAAATCGCTCCCACTGCAATGCTGAAGAAATCTGCAACGCGACCCGCGTCAGCGGCTCCGCACCATTGTTCCGTACCGTAAACCGCGCATGAACAGCAGCCCCTGACTGTGGAGCCGACAGATGCACATCCAGGTCATACGACGTAAACGTCAACGCACCTCGCACCATATCGCTGATCTGGTACGCCGGCCCAGTCTTGTCCTCTTCGACCTTCTTGGCCTGCGCCTCTTTATCGGCGTTCGTCTTCGCCTCACCCGCAGCATCGGGCACACCCGCAGCATTAGGAGCAGCGCCCAGCCGCCGTAACTCCTGCAACACCTTACCCCGGGACATTGGAGGCGGCTGCGCTGATTCATTCGCAGCAGGCGCAGCTTGCTCCGTAGCAGGCTGCGCCGGTGAAGCTTGTACAGGCACAGCTTCAGCCGGAGGCGTAGGCACAACCTGAGCGAAAGACGTCTGGGCAACACCAACTCCAGCCGCAAGCCAGCAACCAGCCACGAATACCCGGTACTGTGCGCTAGCCTTCCAAAATCCCATCAAGAACCCAGTCCCTTCAACTTCTTCTTCGGCTTCTCCACCACGATTGGCGCAGGCCGCCGCTGCCGCATCGCCTCATACATCACCACCGCACCCGCTACCGACACATTCAACGACGACACCATCCCTGCCATCGGAATCCGCAGCAGGTGGTCGCACGTCTTCTTCACCAGGTCATGTAGACCCGAGCCTTCGCTTCCCAGCACCAGCACGCAGTCGGTCTTGAAATCAAAGTCCATGTAGTCCGGCGAGCCGCGTTCATCCAGCCCCAGCACCCATACATTTTTCGCCTTCAACTGCTCCAGCGACCGCACCAGGTTCGTCACCCGCGCAATCTTCACATGCTCGGAAGCACCCGCGGAGGTCTTCGCCACCGTCCCCGTCACCGGTGCCGACCGTCGCTCCGGCAGAATCACCCCATCCACACCCGCCCCATCCGCCGTGCGGATCAGCGCTCCAAGGTTGTGCGGATCTTCCACCCCATCCAACGCCAGGAAAAAGCGGTATTCGCCCGCCGGCTTGGGCCGCATCAGGTCTTCCACGGTCAGGAACTCGCGCTCCTTCACCAGGGCAATCACCCCTTGATGCGCGTCCGTCTTGGCCAGCCGGGTCAACTGGTCCTTAGGCTCAATCGATACCCGAACCCCATTCGCCCTGCAAAGCTGGATCAACCCCTCCAGCCGGTCATCCCGCCGCTCCCGAGCTACAGAAACATGATCCAAACGACGCGATCCAGAACGAATCGCCTCCTCCACAGGGTGCAGCCCATAAAGAACTTCCATCCCTCAAGTCTACCGCCCCACCCCTCATTCCGCAGCCCCAACCAAAGCCGGGTGCCCCATTCGTCGATTCTGACGAGTGGGCATCGTGCAAAGCGCGACCGCTCTCCTGCTTCCAAACAAAATCTTCACCTTTCCACCTCACGCCCACCGTGGAAGGGCACGCGTTTACGCGTGCCAATAAACGCCTCTCCGAAGGCGACACCGCTCTGCCGGAGGCAAGAGTGAAGGCGCAGCCGTAACGACAGAAGTACCGCTTTTGCCTTTTGTTCTTGCCTCTTTAACTCACCCCAAAACTATTTTTCGCGAAAACACTCAGCAAAATCGCGTGTCAACCCCCTAAACCACCTAACTCAATCATTCCAAAGGGAATATAAATGAGTATTTAGTTAGGTGGCACCACGTACAATTGACATTAGAGATCAAAATAGAAGACCCCAGCCACAAGCCGGGGTCTAACTCGTTTGGTATCTTATTTTCACCTGTAACCCTTTTGTTTGCAAATATTTGGACGTGCATCTAACAGCCAAGCCATAGCAAACAAAGGACTTGAACAATATACCCCCCGGGGGGGGGGAGGGGGTCCCAAGACAATCGTCCCAGCAAGCAGAAACAGAGAAGGTACTATTAGAAGAACCGCTAACAATCACACCGCACCAGTCAGAGACCGAATTCATGAAGTTTCCGCCACTGAAGAGCGAATCCAAAGAAAAGCGCGTCTTTTCGGTATCAACGCGCGTCTCTGACAGTGTGAAGAAAGACGCCATCTCGCTCGCGGCTGACCTCGCCCAGACTCAAAGCGAAAGTGCCGAGATCGCACGCGGTCTCAAGCGGCAGGATCCCGAGTTGCTGGACCGGCTCATCGAGCTCTACCAGCACCGTCTGCTCCGCTACCTGCTCTTCCTCACCGGCAAGCGCGAAGTCGCCGAAGACCTCTTCCAGGAGACCTGGATGCGAGTCCTCCTCCGCGGCGCGCAGTACAACGGCAAAGCCCGCTTCGACACTTGGCTCTTCACCATCGCCCGCAACCTTGTTATCGACCTCTCCCGCAAGCGCACCATGGCCAGCCTGGACGAGATGAGCGAACTCCGCGAAGAGTCCGACGCCCGGCCCTGCGAGTTCGCAGCCGACGGCCCCTCCCCACTGGAACAGTTCCAGTCCCGCGAAAACTCCGCCGAGGTCTCGGAAGTCCTGCTCAAGCTCGACTCCAACTATCGCGAAGTCCTCGTGCTCCGCTTCTACGAAGAGCTCTCGCTCGAAGAGATCGCCGGCCTCACCCGCGCCCCGCTCTCCACCGTCAAGTCCCGCCTCTACCGCGGACTCGCTGCCCTCAAGCCGGAGGTCGAGCAGCTTCGAGTGTCGCACCGGGCCATGGAGGCTGGACAGTGAACAACACCATCACCCCAGTCGACCCTCAACTTCAGACTCCGATTCAGACCATCCCAGCCATCAACGCAACCGCCAAGGCCATGATGGTGAATCGCACCCATCGCGTCATCCGCGAGCGTGCCAAGGCCATCCAGACCCAACGCCGCAAAGCGCGCAGCCTCTGGATCCCGATGATCGTCTGCTCCGCGCTTATCCTCATCTTCTGCTCCGCAGTCTGGACCGTGCTGGACGAGTACGAACTCACTCCCAACGGCGTCCCAGACTCCAGCAACCAGCTTTTCGTACTCCTGCTCTGGTTCTTCCCCGTCTCGGCAGCGTTGCTCGCCATGGTCTGGTTCCGCCGCACCCGCAGCCGCTCCGATGAAGGAGCCGCGTAATGAATCTGCCCTTCGGGAACAAGTCCAATCGCAACGACGGAATCAGCTCCGGTCATGACGATGAACTCAGCATCATTCCAACCTGGTCCATCGTCCTCGCGACCGTAGTTTTTGCCGCCGCACAGTACCTCTTCCACGGCGTTCTGCCTCACCACCGGCACGAGATGCTGCCTATGCGCCTCATCATGGGCTACTCGTGGGGAACGGCCTTCGCCAGCTATGTTCTGCTGATCGGTTACGTCAGCCGCGATGTCAAGCGCCGCAACATGTCGGCCAAGCTGTGGATGTTGATCGTCATCGTGATGCCTGGCGGCATCGGCGCAGTCGTCTACTTCCTTCTCCGCCAGCCCATCCTCACGCGCTGCCCGCACTGCACCACCGAGATCGCCTCCAGTTACCATTTCTGCCCTCAATGCCAGTTCCAGATGGCACCTGTTTGCGGCCAGTGCTTCCGCGGCGTCCAGATCACCGACGTCTACTGCACCCAGTGCGGCCACGATTTGGCCGAGGACGGCGCACCAAAAAGGCTCCGCGTCTACAGCGACAGCGAATAGCATGTACGGATGGCATTAACAGCACTCATCATTGATGACGAATCCCTGGCTCGACAGGAGCTGGTCTACCTTCTGGGCCGGGTCGGTGGAGTCGAAGTGCTCGCTCAGGGCAGCAACGGCATCGAAGCAGTCGAACTGATCCAAACCTATAAGCCAGACGTAGTCTTCCTCGATGTCCAGATGCCCGGACTGGATGGATTCGCAGTCCTCAAAAAACTGATGGCCCAGAAGATGCCTCTGCCTCAAGTCGTCTTCGCTACCGCCTACGACCAGTACGCCGTGCGTGCCTTCGAGGTCAACGCGGTGGACTACCTGCTGAAGCCGTTCGACCGCCGTCGCGTCCAGCAGACCATCGAGAAGGCAGTCGCGCGGCTGGCCGCACCGGCCGAGTCCGCGAGCGAGGCCAAGCTGAACGCTCTGCTGCGGCTCGTGGGTGGGCAGGTGCAAGGACCCAAGGCTGCGTCCGGCAAGGTGGTGGTGCGGGCGCAGAGTCGACTCCTCCTGGTCGACCAGAAGGAGATCTGCTTCGCCTCCATTGAAGATGGCGACATCAGCGTGGTGACGTCGACGGTAGAGGGACACTCCAACTGCAGGACTCTGGAAGAGCTGCTGGACCAGTTGGATCCCGAGACGTTCTGGCGCGCGCACCGATCGTATGTGGTCAACATTCAGCACATACGGGAGGTCGTTCCGTGGTTCAAGTCGAGCTATCAACTGCGCATGGATGACCCCAAGAAGACAGAGATTCCGGTCAGCCGCTCGCAGACCAAGCGGCTGCGGGAACTCTTCAACCTGTAGAGCTATTTGGCGACTACAGAGGCTCCTTCGATGCCGATCTCGTTGGTGACGCTGAAGACTCCGAAGACGGAGTTGGCGCGGATTTGCGCCATGCTGGCGTCCATCTCGTTCAAAACTGCGCCGCGCAGGGTGACGTTGCCGTTTTTTACGATGATGTGGATGGCGTGGAAGCCGATGGGTGGGTCGTTGGTGATGCCGCCGGCCATGCGGGCGACGCTGAGGCCGCGGCCCAGGCGGCCGGCGTTGGCGTTGTACTTCCGGAGCTGGGCGGCGGTGTAGATGGTGTTGTAGACGCCGGCGCGGATGCGGTCGTCGTTGGGGGAGTTGGGTAGGACTTCGATCTGGTTGTCGACTGACTCTACGCCGGGGATGGATTTGACGGCGTTGGCGGCGTCGGACTTGAGGATGGGGCGGGAGGCGGAGCCGGAGAGGACCAGGGTTTTGCCCTTGATCGCGAAGTGGAGGTCGTCGAAGACTCCGAAGGTGGTGAGGCGGGCGAGCTTCTTTTGAACGTCTTTGACGATGCGGGTGGTGTCGGCTTCGGCCCAGGTGGGTGGGGCGGTTTGGGCATGGAGGGGGAGGAGGGTGAAGGGGAGGAGGAGGGCGGCGGCTAGGAGGTGGCTGAGCTTCAGGGTGGACATCGTTCTCTCCGGGTCTAAAGTGCCTACGAGGAGAGGATACGGTGGAGCGGAAGGTTCGTCCAGCGGTTTGGGGTTGCGGTTGACGTCTGCTGGGTTCGGGACGGAGACTGGTTGCGAGGCCGCGGCCTTCAATCCAATCCTAGAAGGAGTTCCACACTATGTACGATATGGCGAACTTGAAGAAATTGGGGGCACTGGGTAAGGGCGCTCCAAAGGCGATGGAGGCTTTCTGGGCGTTTGATGCGGCGGCGATGGCGGATGGGGTGGTGCCGAAGAAGTACAAGGAGCTGATCGCGCTGGCTGTCGCGCTGACGACCCAGTGCCCTTACTGCCTGGAGATCCATCGCGGGCGGGCTGTGGAGGCGGGGGCTAGTGAAGAGGAGCTCTCCGAGACGGCGCTGGTGGCGGCTGCGCTGCGGGCGGGTGCGGCAGTGACTCATGCGACGCACATTCTTGGGGATGCCAAGTAGGCCCCCTCCCCTCCCCCTTTATTGCGCAAAGTCTAGTAGATAAAAGAGATAGGTCTGGACTTCACTGTGTCATGAGGTCCAGACCTGTTTTCCGTTTGGCGGTTATGAGTTTGTTCTCTGTATTAATTGTAGCGAATGCATCATAACTAAAGACTCGTTTATTTTTAGGGTCTATCTGTTGATGGGGATGGAGTTAGTGGGTTTGGGTGGGCGTTTGGGGCTTGACAGCGTTTTTTGGTGGTCAGGCAACGGCGAGGCCGATCTTCCTGTCGTACGGGTATGGCTGCCTCTCGTTCTGCTCCCCCTGTCACGCCGGATGGCCGGTACTTCGTGGTGCGGGAGCGGCTGTGGCGCTGTGCGAATCCGGCGCTGAGCAGCGGGGAGCGGGAGGGGCTGGTCCGGGAGTTGATGCATGCTCGGCGGGAGAAGGGTGTCGCCATGCGCGCCGGGGATGTTGAGGCGAAGGAGCGGGCTCGGGCGGCGGTTGACGATGCCAAGCGGCGGCTGGGGGAGCGCGGCGAGGTCTGGTGGACGGACGGGGCGAAGGACTGGAACCGGCA
>JANYER010000431.1 GCA_025359825.1 Granulicella sp. | reverse complement strand
GGTGGACGCAGCCCTCGTCGAGTCGCTCCCCGCCATCGGCCGCGACGTCGCGACCTTCACCACCATGCAGCCCGGCACCACCCCCGGCGGCAACGTAGCCGGCACGACCGTCGACCAGACCACCTTCATGCTCGATGGCGGGAGCAATACCGCCGACATGGACGGGACGCAGGGCGTCTACACCTCCAACAACACGGGTTCTACCACGGGCGGCTTTCTCGGTGCTGGTGCCGGCGGCGTAGTCCCCATGCCGCAGGATTCAGTCGAAGAGTTCAAGGTCTCCACTTCAGGCCAGACCGCAGATTTCAACAACTCGTCAGGTTCCCAATCGCAGATTGTCACCAAGCGCGGTCGCGACGCCGTGCACGCAACCGTGTACGAGTACTACCTCGACAACAATTTCAACGGCAATAGCTGGCAAAACAACTTCCCCGGCACCGGTAACTACACTCCCAAGCCAAGCTATCACTACAATCGCTTCGGCGCCTCTGCAGGCGGTCCCATTGCTCCGAGGATGCTTGGCGGAAAGACCTACCTCTTCGCCAATTTCGAGGGGTTCCGTTGGCCTCTTGCCGCTACCGTGTATCGGACGGTTCCTTCCTACAACTTCCTCCAGCTAGGCCAGCTCTCGTACGGTGGTACGCCGACCGCGCCCGGAGTCGTCTACAGCTCAGCTCAGCTTCAGGCCGCTGATCCCCGTCACGTCGGCCAGACAGCAAGCGTGGGCTATAACTCGAACGCTACCCTTAAGAACTTTTACAACACACAGCTGCCGGTGGCTCCCGTCAGCAACTCCGGCTCTACCGGAAACAACGGGGCGACCTACGCTGGGGTCTTCGATCAAAGTTGCGGTTCCCTCTCCACTTCCATCTGTGACGGCCAAAACGTTATTGCCTTCCGATCCAACGTACTCACCCCGCAGACCAGCAATTTCCTTGCTACGCGCCTTGACCACGACTTTGGTCCCAAGTGGCACCTAATGGCGAGCTACCGTTACTACCGCCTCAACAACCTGACCTCCAACCAGTTCGACATCGGCGGCGTACTTCCCGGCAACAAAATTGGTACTCCGACCGCGCTGACGCCACGCCCCCAGACTCCCTGGTTCCTGGTCATCGGCGTCACCACCAACATAAGCTCCTCGCTCACCAACGATTTCCACTACAACTACCTCCGCAATAACTGGGTCTGGAAGGGCGCTGGCGCTCCCCCGCAGATCGCCGGTGCAGGCGGCGTCATCGAGCCTCTTGGAGAGAGCCAGACGACCGCCCTCGTCCCGTACAACGTCAACGCCCAGAACATCCGCACCCGAATCTGGGACGGTAAGGACAACGTCTTCCGCGATGACGTCTCCAAGCTCAAGGGCAACCACTTCATCCAGGTCGGCGGACAGTTCCAGCACAATTGGAACTTCCACCAGCGTACCGACAATGGTGCCGGAATCAACTACACCCCCACTTATCAGATCGGCGATGCGGGTGGCGGAGGCAACGTCGCATACTCCGCTGCTGGGCTGGGATCAGTCAAGGCCACCGGCATCTCCGCCAGCGCAATTCAGCGTCAGCTCGACACTTACTACGGCATCGTCACCGACACGCAGGTTGCAAACACTTACACCAACTCCGGCGGGAAGCTTTCCCTTAACCCTGCTGCGACTCCGATCGGGGCGCACACTACAATCCCGTATTACAACATCTACGCTTCTGATACCTGGCATGTTTCTCCGAGCTTGACCCTCAACTACGGTCTCAGCTACGCCCTAGAGATGCCGCCAACCGAGCGTGATGGTAATCAGGTGATGTTTACCGATGGCGCTGGAAACGCTCTTCCGGTCGACACGTACCTTGCTGCTCGCAAAGCTGCTGGTGCGAACGGCCAGGTTTACAACCCGCTGATCGGCTTCGCTTTGATCAAGAACGTCAATGGCACGGGCCGTCAATACCCCTACGATCCGTACAAGACTGCCTTCAGCCCACGCGTCTCGGTCGCCTGGAATCCGAAGTTCAAGAACGAAGCTCTCAACAAGATCTTCGGCGACGGAGGAACCGTGATCCGCGGTGGCTACGGTCGACTCTACGGCCGTATCAATGGCGACGCCCAGGTTCTAAACCCTCTTCTGAGCCCCGGTTTGATTCTGGCAACACAGTGCAAAGCCTTCCAGTCCCCAACTACTGGTACGGGTGCCTGCACACAGTCCAATTACACGGATACCACAGCATTCCGCTTCGGAACTGGCAGCGGTCTGGATGGAATCTCGCCCGCGACGGCCTCTGCACCCGCACCGTCGATCCTCGCACAGCCCTACCACCCTGGCATCGACGGTCCCGGAGTCGCACTTGCCTCGCCGCTCGATCCTAGTCTCCGCCCGAACGATGTTGACACCTTCAATCTTTCCATCCAGCGTCAGGTAAGCCGTAAGATGCTGATTGAAGTTGGCTACATCGGCCGTCTCATCCACCATGAATACATCATGGAGAACCCCAACCAGGTCCCGTACAACTTGGCTCAGGGAGGTCAGACCTTTCAGTCTGCTTACCTCGCCATTGAAACGATGCTGGGTTGCACGTCCTCGGCTAGCCTTTGCTCCACAAGCCCGCTTCCAACGGGAGCAGCAGTCTCCGACCAGCCATTTTTCGACGCTGCGCTGGGCGGCAAAACCTCGGCGTACTGTAGTGCTGACGCAAACTGCACGGCAGCCGTCATCCGCAAGCAGGCTGCAGCCTTCCGGGCACAGCGTGTCTTCGGAATCTGGCAGGCACTGGACAATAACACCAACGGCGCTGCCGGCGCGGGCTTCACCTTCGCACGCAGCCTGATGGGCACGACAACCTCCAATGCAACCTACGGTGGAGCCGGCCAGGTAACCACGGGTCTTAGCATGGGTACTTCAAACGGTTACAGCAACTACCATGGCGGCTACGTCTCTTTCAAGGCCAGCAACTGGCACGGCATTACCTTGCAAGAGAATCTCACCTGGTCCAAAGCTCTCGGTCTGGGCGCTTACAACCAGTCCACGAGTTCCATCGCCGCTGAAGACAACTGGAACCTCCGTGAGCAGTACGGTGTCCAGGGCTTCGACCAGAAGCTCATTTTCAACACCTTCATCGTTTACAACACGCCTTGGTTCAAATCGCAGCGTGGAATTGCCGGTCGCGCACTCGGCGGCTGGACTTTCTCTCCCGTCGTGGTCGCGGGCACGGGCCAACCCCTGCAGTGTACCTCGAACAACAGCGGACAGAATTTCGGTGGAGAAGACGGGTCCAACTTCACGGATAGCGAAAGCTGCATCTTCACCACCAAGTACACTGGCGGCTCACACACCCACCGCGGCATTGCGGGAACACTCGTAGATCCGCTGGGAGCCGGGAGCATCGGAACTAACAACAAGGCCGTTGCTGTTAAAATCCCGGATTCAACCGCCGCGCAGGTCAACATGTTTACCGATCCGGGAGCAGTATGGGATACCGTTCGTCCCGCTATCCTCGGCCTCGATACTAACGACGGTGGTGCGGGTCCGATCCGCGGTCTAGGATATGTGAATATGGACCTCACCGTAAGAAAGAAGCTCGTTGTCTACGAGAAATTTTCCCTCGAATTCAGCGGCATCTTCCTTAATGTGATGAACCATCTCGACTTCGCCAACCCGTCTCTGAGCTTGCAGAGCCCCACGAACTGGGGTACCACAAAGACTCAGGGAAACACCCCACGGCAGATTGAAGCGGGTATCCGCGCCAGCTTCTAACCCTAACCCGCTCCACCAACGCTAAGGGCTTCGGATCGCAACCACGATCCGGAGCCCTTCTCCCTTTGCCCTTCTCCCTTTGCCCTTCCGTTTTCCCCTTTTGTTTGTCATCCCGTAGGGATCTGCGGTTGTCATTCTACTGATCGCCAATCACTCCAAAAAGCCGCTGCCCCAACAATGGTGCAACTCTTCCCCGTCGCAAGTCCCGATCTAAGTGCTTATCTGTCCGGACTTTACATCCTTTATGGGGGAGTGGGGAGGAGACCGGGTAAAATCACCAGCATGCACCTCGACGACATCCAATCTGCCCTGCGCGACCAAGACCTCGACGGCTGGCT
>JANYER010000420.1 GCA_025359825.1 Granulicella sp. | reverse complement strand
CAACAAGACGGAGTTGATGGGCAAATATACCAATTCGTTGTGGCTGAACGTGGTGGCCTGGGTGACCGCCGGGATCGTGATTGCGCTCTCCCTGGTACTGCTTTGGAACGGCATCCATGGGGCTTGATGTCCCTACCCCTTGACCTTTTTTAGAGGAGGCGACCTTCGGCGAGGTCGCGGATGAGGCCGAGGTCGGCGGCTAGGAAGTCGTAGGCGGGAAGGTCGGTGAGGGGGGTCCAGCGAATGTCGTTGAAGATCCGGTTGTTGAGGTCGCCGGAGAATTGGTTGACTACAAAGAATTTCAGGTCGATGGTTCCGCCGTTGCGGTACTTGTGGCGGATGTGGGCTACGCGGCGTCCGATGGTGGCGGCGATACCCAGCTCTTCTTCGAGTTCGCGGGCGAGGGCTTGTTCGGAGGTTTCGCCGGCTTCGATCTTGCCGCCGGGGAACTCCCATTTGAGGCTCATGGGCTGATCGGGGCGTCGCTGGCAGACCAGGACTTCTGTGAGGAGCTTGTCGGGGGAGTGGTTACGCAGGATTAGAGCCGCGACGACCAGCCGGAGGGGCTTGGTCTCAGTCGCGTGGGGGTGCGCGTCGAGCTTGCGGATGGTCTCTTTCACCTGTCTCGTATGTTAGACGGCATACGTTGGGTAATGGCTTCAACATGTGGATTGTTGGGGGGGAGGATAGGGAAGAGCAATAGCGAGGACAGGCAACGGCAAGTGCAACGACAACAGCAGATCCCTACGGGATGACAAACAAAAAGGTAAAAGACTATAGCAATGGCAAGTGGGAGCTAGCTGGTGGGTGGGGTGATGGAGGTGGGGTAGAAGATGGGCCAATTTTCCTGGTTGCTGCGCTCGACGAGGGCTGGGGTGGGATTTACAGGAAAAGCCTTGCGGGCTATGGCGAGCATGTGGGCGTCGTGGATGGAGTTGCCGAAGACGGCGTGGGGTGCGGTGATGCCGACGCGGTGGAGGGAGGCTACCTTGCCCTCGTCGGTGGGGACGTCGAGGAGGGTCTCGGTGACGATGCCGTTGGTGACCTGGACGCGGGCTGCGAGGACGCGGCTGGCGGGGATGCCGAAGCGCTGGACGCCTTCTTCGATGACCCAGTCGTTGGTGGAGGAGACGGCCCAGATCTCTACGTCGCGGGCGTTGAGCTCGTGGATGAGGGCGAGCATCTCGGGGAAGATGTTCTTCTCGATGCGGGAGGCGAAGAAGGTGCGGGCGGCGGCGCGCATCTCGGACTCGCGGAGGCCGTGGTACATCTGGACCATCTGGCCGCAGATGTCGAGCTCAGAGACGTCGCCGCGTTTGTAGCCGCGGTACCTGGCGTCTATCCAGTCGCCGGTCTCACGGGAGACCAGGCCCGTCTCGACGGTCCAGTGCATGAAGGCGGAGCCGGCGTCGCCGGACCAGAGGGTGCCATCGCAATCGAAGACGGCGACGGTGGGGGAGAGCTGGAGGACTGCGGAGTGGAACTGTTCGGGAGTGAGGTACTGCGGGGTGGAGATGGCGTTCGACACGTCAAGTCTGCTTTTCTGCACGGGGTTTCCGGCGGTTTTATCAATTTATTGGTTTAGTTTACTGGATTTGTTTTGTGGGGAGATGAATTGGGGCGGAGTGGGACTTTAGAGGGGCAACAAGCCGGCGGGCCTAGTTGCGGGCGAGGGTTGTTGTGGGGCGGCGCCAGAGGCGGGGGATGGAGGTGGTGAGGAACTGGCCGGTGTGCCAGTTGAGGGGGAACTCCAGGAAGACGTGGAGGAGGCTGAGGAAGTTGACGATGTAGAAGCCGAGCAGGAAGTTCCAGAGGTAGCAGCCGATGGAGAGGGTGTACAGGGTAATGATGACGGTCCAGGAGCGGCGGGAGACGCGGTGCCACTGGAGAAGCTCTGTCTTGGTGAACCAGTTGAGGTAGTGGAAGAGGTAGATGAAGGCTAGGAAGCGCAGGACGGCAGCGGCGGCGGGAGTGGCGAGGATGCTGGCGTCGGGGTGGAGGTTGGCACCGAGCAGGTGGACAAGGTAGCCATGGAGGTCTGCGAAGCCTGTCTCCGCGGTGAGCCAGTACTGGCTGGGGGACGGGTAGCTGGTGTGCATGGTGAGGAGCAGCACGGGGAAGGCGAGAAGGAGGATTGGGTTGAGCCAAGCTAAGAAGGTTAGTCGGGACTTTGGGGATTGGGTTTCGCGGACGACTCCGCTGACCATGAAAAGGAAGGTGAAGAAGTAGACGTGGACGATGGTGGGGAGGATGGCTCCGATGAAGATGACGAAGCCGTGGACGAAGTAGCGAGCGAGGAGTCCGGTGGCGAGGAGGGCGAGGAAGATGCGGGGATCACGGACGCGGGTGCTGAGCGAGAGCAGAACGAGCAGGGCGATGGAGTAGGCGGTGATGCCGCGGTGGAGGTAGAAGTCCAGACTGACGGCGAGGCAGAGGGCGATGGCGGCGATGACGTAAAGTGACGAGGGCAGGATGCCGGACTTGGTGTCGGAGTAGAAGTTCTTCTTGCGGAGCCAGGCCATCTCGGTGAGGTAGTGGAGGGGGCCAATGAAGGCGTAGGCGAAGAGGAAGACCTGTAACGGCGCGAGAGCTGCGGCGGTGGCGCTGACGAGGAGCGCGAGGAGGTTGCCGAAGTGTTGACCTTGATAGAACCTGCGGGTCAAAGAGGGTCACCGATGCTTACGGGCCGATTTTATCGTGAGGCGGTGTGGAGGAAATGCTGCGGATCAATCCTGCGACTAGATGGCCTGCGACTAGATGGGGGCGATGCCTTCTGCGATGGTGACGCCGGGGGGTGGGGTGAAGGTGAAGTCGGAGTCTTTGAGGGGGAGGTTCTCCTGCTGGTCGGAGAAGGTGAACTCGGTGGTGGCCCCGTCGACCTCTTCGAGGCGCATCTGCTGGATGGAGCCGGTGGGGGTGACGGTGAGGGATAGGAGCTTGACGCGCTGGGACATGCCCTTGGGGACGCCGGCGATGCGGGTGTTGGGACCTACGGAAGTGATCTGGATACCTTCGAGCTCTTTGGCGAGCTGGGTGTGGCCGAGGAGGAGGCGGAGGGGGAAGCGGAGGTCGTCGAGTTTCTTGGCGGGGATGCGTT
>JANYER010000419.1 GCA_025359825.1 Granulicella sp. | reverse complement strand
CCAACTGATTGGTGGTGGAGATCAGGGTCTGCTGCTCGTTCTGGTAGTCCACACGGGCGCGCAGCACATCGAGTTTGGGGCTGACCCCGGCGTCGTGCGAGGCGATGGCCTGATCGAGAGTGACCTTAGAGGTCGCCAGTTCGGCATTGACGGCCTCGATGCGGGCGGCATCGGCAATGCAGAGCAGGTACGCGTTGCCGACGGTGAGTACGACGAAGTTACGGGCGTCTTCCGCGCTCAGCTTTGCACTCTGAAAGTTGTGCCGGGCGGCGAGGTAGTTCTCCAGGGACGCGACGTTGACCAGGTTCTGCGTAAGATAAGCGCGGAGGTCCACCACCTGGAAGGGGCCGACGATGGGCTTGAGGCCGCCGAAGCGAAGGCCGAAGGCGGCAAGGTTCAACTGCTCCACCTCGATGCTTGCGCCGGCCGCGATGCTGGGCAGCAGGGCTTGCAACTGCTCCAGGCGCTGACCGTTGGCGTTCTGCTGGGCAGAGGAGGTAAGAATGTAGCCGAGGTTCTGGCGGAGGCCGCGCTGGATGGCCTCGTCGAGCGGCAGATCGATGGTGGTGCCGGTAGATTTGCCCGTAACCAGCGACCCTTTGAAGGAGTCCTGGGTGATCTGCGCGCCATTTGAGCCGCTGGAGTTATAAAGCTGCTGCTGGCCGGTGGCGACGACGGAGCTGTCAGCTGGGGAGCTGGCCCCGATTGAGCGGGTGCTCTGCGTTGTCGGGTTGGTATTGCCTCCCTGAGCTTGCGCAATGGAGGCGCAAAGGATAAGTGCCGCAACTATTGCAGCCTGGCGGAGTCGGTCGGGAGTCCGCACTGAACTTCTTTCGCTGCTTTCGCTCATAGCTTCGATGGTAAATGCACCTTGGTTGGAGTAATCATCCGATATGAGCGGGGGGAGGGGAGAAATCTGGCCTGTGTTGCGTCCGCCTGGAGCCCATTTGGGTGACTGCACTTGTTTCGATGCGCCGGGATGCAGGTTGTGTTCAAAAAAAATGTTTTCAGGCGTTGATTTGGGAGAGGATACCTTGCTTCCAGGCATCGAAAACGCGATTTCAACGTGTCGTAACGATGTGCCACGCGGCTCGGATAGACTGCTTTGTGCGGACGGTACCTTATGCTGGAACAAAAGCATAGGTCGAGAGGATAGCGATGAACGTTGATTTAGGAGTAGCAGTGGTTGGATTTGGGTTGGGTGGGCGTGTGTTTCATGCTCCGTTCGTCAACGCGGTCCCAGGGCTGCGGCTGGAGGCGATCGTGCAGCGCAGGGGTGACGAGGCCGCCAAAGCTTACCCCGGAGTCCGGATTCTGCGCTCGTTCGAAGAAGCGCTGAGCGACCCAACGATTCAGCTGGTGGTCGTCTCCACCCCGAACGAGACGCACTTTGCCATGGCGAAGCAGGCCCTGGAAGCTGGTAAGAACGTCGTCATCGATAAGCCCTTCGCCGCCACCAGCGAACAGGCGCAGGAGTTGGTCGCACTGGCGGCCAGGAAAGGGTTGAAGGTTGTGCCATTCCACAATCGCCGCTGGGATGGAGACTTCAAGACCGTCCGGCAGTTGATCGAGCAGAAGGCCGTCGGCCGGTTGGTGACGTTTGAGTCTCACTTCGACCGCTTCCGCCCGATCCCCCGCAAGGCCACCTGGAAGGAGACGGAGGACCCGGCTAACGGTATGCTCTTCGACCTGGGGCCGCACCTGGTGGACCAGTGCCTGGCACTGTTTGGCGCGCCCGATGCCATCACGGCAAGCGTTCGCAAGGACCGCGATGAGACTGCCATTGAAGACGCCTTCGACATCACGCTGGATTACATCGTGAAAGAGGGGTTAGGGACACACGGGCTACGCGCCCATTGCCGAGCCACCTATTTGGCCTGCGAAAATGCTCCTCGCTTTTTGCTGCATGGAACCAAAGGAAGCTTCCGCAAGTATGGGCTGGACCCGCAGGAGCCGGCGCTGGTCGGCGGGGCCAGGGTGCCGGAGCTCGGCTCGGGAGACGACTGGCTGCGAGAGGACGACAGTGCGTGGGGCGAGCTGACCGTCGCGCCCGTACCGAGCGACCCCGGTAAGCTGAACCGCAGCGTCATCAAGACGGAGAAGGGCGACTACCGCGGCTTCTACGCCAATGTTCGCGATGCGATTAATGGAGTGGCGGAGCAGGCCGTCTCGGCGGAAGACGGATACCGTGTCATCAAGCTGTTGGAGATGGCGAGGGTCAGTTCCGCTGAAGGACGCACTTTGAAGGTGACGTTCTAGCGCGGTAAAGGAGCTAGCGCGGCAACGTTTGCCTACTGCCCGTAGGTCGCGGTTGCACCGTGCTTGCGGAAGTAGTGGCGGTCCAGCAGCGACTGCGAGACGCCGGGGTGGCCGGGGACCAGCGTCAGGGTGTTGTAGGCCATTTTTGCGACTGCCTCCAGCACGACAGCGTTGTGGGCTGCATCGTGGGCGTCTTTGCCCCAGACAAACGGTGCGTGTCCGTTGACCAGGCAGGCGGGGACGGCGAGGGGGTCGATTCCCTGCTGCTGAAAGTGACGCGTGATGGCGAGGCCTGTCTCATGGACGTAGCGTCCTGCACAGGCTTCTTCGGAGAGCGGCTGGGTGCATGGGACTGGGCCGTGGAAGTAGTCGGCGTGGGTGGTGCCCAGGGCTGGAATGGCGAGCCCGGCCTGCGCGAAGCTGGTCGCAAACTCCGAGTGGGTGTGGACGACGGCACCGATGGTCGGGAACTCGCGGTAGAGCAGCGTGTGGGTGTCCAGGTCGGAGGAGGGCTTGTAGCTGCCGTCGACGATGGCGCCGTTCAGGTCGGTGACGACCATGTGCTCGGGGCGGAGATCGTCGTAGTCGACGCCTGAGGGCTTGATGACCACCAGGCCCTGTTCGCGGTCGACCCCGCTGGCATTGCCGAAGGTGTACAGCACGAGTCCGCGCTTCACCAGTTCTAGGTTTGCTTCCAGGACGGCGGTGCGGAGTTCTTTCAGGAGCATCAGGCGTGCCTCTCGTAGACCATCTTCTTCCGTACCAGAATACGGGTTGGAGGCCGGGCTGGGTACAGGCGCGGCGACTTGATAGAGTAAATGCAATGAAAAGCGAAATCGTCGAAGGTGAGTTGGGCCTACCGCAAGGTTTCATGTGGGGCGCGGTGGCAGCAGGAATCAAGGTGAGCGGCAAGGTAGATCTGGCAGCAGCCGTAGTGCCGAGGGGTGGTCGCGCTGCGGTCATGTATACGCGGAATCGCGTGGTCGCCGCTCCGGTGACGGTGGGTCGCAAACACCTCGCCGGAACTGGCGGGCGAGTGAACGCTGTGCTGGTCAACGCCGGTAACGCCAACTGCGCCACCGGACAGGCTGGCATCGACGCCTGCATCCAGACCTGCGCTGCGGCGGCGGAGAGCTTTGGCTGCATCTTCGATGAGATCTTTCCCTCTTCCACCGGAATCATCGGCGTCCCCTTCCCAGCCGCAAAGGTCGTAGCCGCTCTGCCTGCTCTGAAGGCCGAGCTCGGCTCAACGACGCAACATGCCGAGGCCTTTGCCCGGGCGATCCTTACGACCGACACCAAGATGAAGGTCTCGCGCGCGACGATTGATGTGGATGGGGTCGAGGTGAAGATCTTCGGCGCGGCTAAGGGTGCCGGGATGATTCATCCCCAGCTTGGTGCTCCCGTGCGCCCCGCCGGACCGCCACACGCGACCATGCTGGTGTATCTGTTTACCGATATTGTGGCCGAGACCGAGGCGATGAACGCCCTGCTTGCCACGGCGGTGGAGCGCAGCTTCAACTCCATCTCCATCGATGGGGACACTTCTACCAATGATACGGTGATGCTGCTGGCGAGTGGGGCGAGTGGAGTACCGCTGGACGCTCGTATCGAAGAGACCTTTGCGAATGCACTGGCACTGGTCTGCGGATCGCTGGCCCATCAGATTGTCGACGACGGTGAGGGCGTCACCCACGTCGTCACGCTGCACATCTCCGGCGCAGCTACCGAGCAGGAGGCACGGCGGGTCGCTGAGACCATCGCCACCTCGCCCCTGTGCAAGACCGCCTGGAGCAGTGCCGACCCGAACTGGGGGCGTCTGCTGGCCGCAGCGGGCCGCAGCGGCGTTGCTATCGACGCGGAGCGAATTACCATCTCCATCGGCAAGGAGCCAGTCTTTGCGGGAGGAATGCGCGCCATTGGCTTCAACGAGGCAGCTACCCACGCCGTGATGCAGCAGCATGAGTACACCATCCATATGCACCTGGGCATGGGCGAGGCTGAGTGCCGGTACATCACCTGCGACTTGACCGAAGAGTATGTCCGGATCAACGCCGATTATTCAACCTGATTTGTCCCGGCTTTGCCCCCAGCGAGGGCTGTTGACAGCATCCAGTTTCCGGCTGCTTGACCGAAGGTGGGAGATGACGATTTGCTGCCCAACATTTATCTTGATTATGGCGTTATAAGCAATTGTTTCAACGAGGGAATTTGACACTTATGAGCACAGAGCTTGAAGCACCCGCGCGGCAGGACTTTCTGGAACAGGTATCGGAGTGGATTGAGGCGTTCGATGACGTCATCGCCGAGGACTGGAAGCAAGGCACGGAGCTGCTGAGCGCCCTGAAGCTGCGTGCCCGCGAGGCCGGCGTGCCGACTCCGAGCGAGGTGATCACCCCCTACCGGAATACGATTCCGAAGCACGACGAAGTGGCCTACCCCGGCGACCGCAGCCTGGAACGTCGCGTTGAGGCCCTGATCCGCTGGAACGCCATGGCGATGGTGCACGGGCAGAACAAGAAGGACGCCGGTATTGGCGGTCACATCTCCACCTACTCCTCGCTGGCGACCCTGCTGGAGGTGGGCTTCAACCACTTCTTCCACGCCAAGTACGGCGAAGAGCCGGGCGACTTCATCTACTTCCAGGGCCACGCCTCCCCCGGAGTGTATGCTCGCGCCTATCTTGAGGGCCGCTTTGACGATGACCGCCTTAAAAATTTCCGCCATGAGCTGCGTTCTACTCCGGGTCTGAGCTCGTATCCGCATCCGTGGCTGATGCCGGAGTTCTGGAACTTCCCTACCGTCTCGATGGGCATCGGCCCATTGAATGCCATTTATCAGGCGCGGTTTATGCGCTACCTCGAAAACCGAGGCCTTATCGCCAAGACCGACCGCAAAGTGTGGGCCTTCGTCGGCGACGGCGAGACGGACGAAGTGGATACGTTGGGCGCAATCTCGCTGGGTTCGCGCGAGAAGCTCGACAACCTCATCTTCGTGGTCAACTGCAACCTGCAGCGTTTGGATGGCCCGGTGCGTGGAAACAAGCGCATCATCGACGAGCTGGAAGGCATGTTCCGCGGCGCAGGCTGGAACGTCATCAAGGTCATCTGGGGTTCAGACTGGGACGCGCTGTTTGAGCGCGACCATACCGGCCTGCTGCTTCGCCGCATGGAAGAATGCGTCGACGGCGACTTCCAGACCTTCAAGGCCAAGGACGGCGCGTACCTTCGCGAGCACTTCTTCGGGAAGTACCCCGAACTGCTCGAACTGGTGAAGGACAAGACTGACGAGGAGCTTGCCCGCCTGCACCGCGGGGGACACGACCCGGCAAAGATCTACAACGCCTACAAGCGCGCCATGGAGCACAAGGGCGGCCCCACCGTAATCCTTGCCAAGACGGTGAAGGGCTACGGTCTCGGCACTGCGCAGGCTCGCAACGCAACTCACTCTGAGAAGAAGCTGACCGATGAAGGTTTGGCAGAGTTTGTGAAGCGCTTCGAGATTCCGATCCCCGAGCAGGCCGCCAAGGACGCAACCTTCTACCGTCCTGAAGCCGACGCCCCGGAGATGGTCTACATGCAGGAGCGCCGCAAGCAGCTCGGCGGTTACCTGCCAAAGCGCGAAGTCACGAAGCTCGACTTCACCGCTCCTGCTCTCAGCACCTTCGGCGAGTGGACGGCCGGCTCCAACAACCGTTCCGTCTCGACG
>JANYER010000384.1 GCA_025359825.1 Granulicella sp. | reverse complement strand
AGCGTTCCATCGCCTGCCGGTGCATCCTGAGCACCAACACAAGACTGCCTTCACTTGGGAAGGGCAGCAGTATGTGTTCCGCCGCGCACCGTTCGGACTCAAGACCATGCCGTCCAAGTTCCAGCGCCTCATCCAGCACCTCCTGGGCGACCTGCCCTTTGCGCGCGCATTCATGGACGATATCGTGGTGTACTCCAAGGACATGGAGGAACACACGCGACACCTCGCTGCGGTGCTTGACATTCTCACGCCGCACAACTTGCAGCTCAACGCCAGCAAGTGCCGCATTGGCCATGTGTCACTCAACCTCCTCGGCTTTGTGGTGACGCCAACTGGACAGGAGATCCAGCGTGGCAAATTGGTGAATGTTGCAGACTGGCCAGTGCCGACGCATGGCAAGCAGTTGCAACATTACCTCGGATTTATCAACTACTTCCGCGAGCACATCCCCATGGCTGCCGAGCTGACGGCGCCACTGGATGCGCTGCGCAACGAAAAGGAGTTGGACGGCCTGTGGACGGAAGTGCACACGGATGCATTCGACCGCGTAAGAGCCGTCCTCCTCACCGCGCCGCCGCTGGCGCACCCTCACTTCGACCGGCCCTTCTATGTGGCCACGGACGCCTCCAATGTTGGGATTGGCGCCGTGCTGTACCAGGTCGACCCGAAGACCAAGAAGAAGCGCTGGATCTCGTTCCAGGCGCGCTCGCTGTCCAAGTCGGAGCGCAACTACAGCGCCACCAAGAAGGAGCTCTTGGCCATTGTGTTTGCTCTTGCGCGTTTCCACTACTACATGTGGGGCACCAAGTTTACTTTATTCACAGACCACGCCGCGTTGGTCTACCTGCACACGCAGCAGAAGCTCAACGCGATGATGACCACGTGGTACGACACGCTGTTCGCCTACGACTTCAAGGTGTACCACAAGCCCGGGGTGCGCAACGTCCTCCCGGACCACCTCTCACGGTTCTTCCCAGACCGCCAGGCAGCCGACCTAGGAGGGGGTGATGTGCCGCTTGCGGCGCATGCGACACAAGAAGTACCCGAGCTGCGCACAGCTGAACTGGAGCCTGGAGCAACCGTGGCCGAGTCCCCGGTACAACCCGAGCTGCATGCGCCCACGGCGCAGGAGCCAGCAAAGGAACCGGAAGGGGAACCACAGGTGGCGCCCATAGCCATGCGCGCAGACCTACTCAAGATGCACCACCTACTTGGTCACCTGGGGACAAACGGGTTGGTACGGTCCATACGAGCGGCCGGATGGACGTGGCCCAGAATGCAGCAGGATGCGTTGACGCATTGCCAGTCATGCCAACCATGCCTGCAGTACAATGCACGGCCGACAATCCACCACCCCCTCAACCCCATCCATGCGGCAAGGCCCTTCGACCATGTGGCAGTGGACCTGGCTGGACCCTTCCAGACGTCGCCGCGTGGCAACCACTTCCTCCACCTGATGGTGGATGTGCACACGCGCATGGTGGTACTCAAGGCCATTCCCGACAAGCGGATGGAGACAACTGCCGACACGTGGCTGGACGCGTTCACCACGTTTGGATTCCCGAGCGTGGTACAATCCGACAACGGGTCGGAGTTTGTCAACAAGGTCGTGGCGGCGATGGCGGACGGTGGCAGCATCGACCACCGCCTCATCTCGCGGTACCACCCACGCGCTAACGGGCTAGCTGAGCGCACCGTCCAAACGGTCAAGCAGCACCTGCGCAAGCTGGTGGAGGGGTACAAGATGGATTGGGATAAGCACATCCCCTTCATCCAGTATTGCATCAACCAGCGCATCACATTGGCGCATGGACGCTCCGCCTTCGAGGCCATGTTTGGACGCACCAACGGTGGACTGGTCACTGGGTCGGAAGTGTTGGTCCCTGAGGAGGGCGACACGTGGAAGGCCCTGGAGAAGCGCGTGGAATGGATGAAGGCTGCGCTGTTCCCCAACACTGCGAAGCGCCTCGCGACGACGCAAGCCAAGGGCAAGAAGGCCTTCGATGAACACGCCAAGCTGGTGTCGATACCAATCGGCGAGTACGTGATCCTGCGCAATGAAGAGCGTAAGGATACCTTGGACCCACGGTACCAAGGGCCCTACAAGGTGCTGAGCTGCACTTCCAATGGTGCATACGCCCTGGAAGGACGCGATGGAGTAGTCCTCCCTAATAACTACCCGACGTCAGCGCTACAAGCGTTGTCGTCCTACAAACCCCCGGATGGCACCAACTTCGAGGTGCAGGCAATCCTGCACCACCGCAAGAACAAGAAGGGTGGCCACGAGTACAAGGTTCGGTGGAAAGGCTACGGCCC
>JANYER010000393.1 GCA_025359825.1 Granulicella sp. | reverse complement strand
GGCCTTGTTTGGCATCACTATGTGCGCTACTTCGTTTCCAGATGATTTCGGTTTTAAACATTTCCGCCCCGAACACACTATCCATGAGGAGTTTGAGGTAGTGGCTGGCGGTGGGGTCGCAGTGGAGGTAGATGGAGCCTGTGTCTTTGAGGACGCGGCGTAGCTCGACTAGCCGTGGGGCCATCATGGCGAGGTAGGCGAGCATGTCGGAGCCGCCGAGGAGGGTTCGGAAGGCGCGCATGGCATCGGCGACTCGTCCGCCTTGTTCGATGACTTCTTCGTAGGAGCGGGCGGCTTCTTCGTTCCACTCCCAGGTGTCTTTGAAGGCGGTGATCTGGGAGGCGGAGCGGCTGCCGTCTTTTTCGGCGAAGAGGACGTTGTAGTCTTGGCGGGAGTTGAAGGGGGGGTCGAGGTAGATGAGGTCTACGGAGGCGTCCGGGATGTAGTCGCGGAGGACCTGAAGGTTATCGCCGTAATAGAGCTTGTTTTTCTCGGGAGGCATTCGCTTTGAATGGTAGCAGGGTGGGTGGAAAGCGAGGGAGGATTGGAGACGGTGTGGGGAGTAAATGACCGTGACTATCACTCGATAACCCCACCCACGCGCACTCGATAACCCCACCCACGCGATGAGGCTGCGTGAATGGGGCACCCGGCACAGAGTTCTGGGGCTGAATGGGTTCTGAAAGTAGAGGTGATGTGAGTTGCTTCGGGGTCCCTTCGGCTTCGCTCAGGGCAGGCTCTTCGACTTCGCTCAGGATGACGAGGGATGAGGGCAGTTAAAAAAGAAAAATGATGGTTTTAGCGTGTCGCTCATGACTGAATGGGTTCCTGCTGTTGCGCAGGTGTTTTTGCACAGATCTCCACTGAGCGGCGGTCTGTAGAACTGGCCTTGTAGCTTTGGAGAGTGGGATGAGACTTCTGATCTGTGTGCTTGGTGTGGTGTTGGGATGTGGTGGGTTGGGTGCGCAGACGGCATCGTGGCAGCCTTCGGCTGGGCATACGCAGGTTGCGATATGGCCGGGGGTGGTTCCGGATGCGCGGCGGGTGACGGGGCCGGAGGTTACCAGGACGGAGACGAATGACCTGGTGGGTGGCAAGCCGTGGGTCTATATCAATACGGTGTCGCGGCCGACGATGACGGTGTACTCGCCTAAAGGAAGGAATACGGGGGGAAAGAGTACGGGTGCGGCGGTGGTGGTGTTTCCGGGCGGTGGGTATCAGATTCTGGCGATCGACCTGGAAGGGACAGAGATGTGTGACTGGCTGACGGCCAAGGGGATTACGTGCGTGTTGCTGAAGTATCGCGTGCCGGGGGAGGGAGTGCTGCCGAAGTCAGGGGCGTATCCGCAGTCTGCTGAGGCTCTGGAGGACGCGCAGAGGACGGTGGGGCTGGTGCGGTTTCATGCGGCGGAGTGGCATATTGATCCGCACAAGATTGGTGTGCTGGGGTTTTCGGCGGGCGGCCACCTGGTGGCGGCGATGAGTGTTCATTTCGATGGTCGCTTGTACAAGGCTGTGGATGCGGCGGATGCGGTGAGCTGTCGGCCAGACTTTGCGGTGGCGATTTATCCAGGGCATCTGTCGCTCTCCAGAGATGGGCCGGGGCTGAATCCGGATATTGGCCGCCATATTTCTCGGCTGACTCCGCCTACGTTTCTGTTGCAGAACGAGGATGACTTTGTGGACGGGGTGAATCAGTCGCTGGTCTACTATGCTGCGTTGAAGAAGGCGGGCGTTCCGGTGGAGATGCACCTGTATGCGCAGGGTGGCCATGCATTTGGGCTGCGGCGAACGAAGCTGCCGGCGACGCGGTGGCCTGAGTTAGTGGAGACGTGGCTGGCGACGATCCATATGGTTGCGGAGTAGGGGCGTCCGACTCTTGTTGCGCAAACGGGTAATTTGGCGAGGCCGTCGCGAAGATAAGGCACCCGGGATTCGTCGCTTCCCCACCCGGCACCATGGGTGGGCCAGGGTGCCCGGGAAGGAGAGGGCGGGTTTGGCGCGTCGTATAATCGAGTTTTGCAGCGGAAGGTGAAGCCGCGGTTGGATTCGCGGGTACGCCTGTGTTGTTTTACCGGAAGGCCCATGCCAGAACAAGTTAAGAAGAGACTCGCAGAAGAGATCAAGCAGTTGGAGTATGAGCTGACGACGGAGCTGCCGGCGGAGATCAAGAAGGCGGTCGCGCTGGGGGACTTGAGCGAGAACGCCGAGTACCATATGGCGAAGCAGCGGCAGGTGTTCGTGAACGCGCGGCTGGGCCAATTGAAGAAACGGATGGGCGAGCTGGCGATGGTGAACCTGACGAATATTCCGCGGGACAGGGCGGGATTCGGGTCCACGGTTACGGTGTTCGATAGCAGCAAGGATGAAGAGATTCAGTACCAGTTGGTGACGAGCGAAGAGTCGGACGTTTCGAAGGGGTTGATTTCGACGACCTCTCCGATTGGCCGGGCGCTGCTGGGCAAGCAGATTGGTGATGTAGCTACAGTGGTGACCCCGAATGGCAAGCGGGAGCTAGAGGTGCTGAAGCTGAGCACGATCCATGACACGGCAGAGGCGGCAGAGGCGGCGGCTACGGACACGGAGTAGAGTTTGGCTGGGGTTGCAAGTCAGGTTCTCTTGTGGCCATAGGGGGATATATGACGGGCTTACAGGGTTTCGTTTGCGGTGTACTGGTGGCTGGGGCTGGAGTTGGGCTGGGGCAGCAGCAGCAGGGTCCGCCGGTACAGGCTGGGGTTACGACACAGGTTTCAGGTACGCAGGCTGTGGGACTGGACGCCGGGGTGGATGCGGCGATTTCGGCGGCGATGGTGGGTAATTGGACCGGGGTGCTGGAGTACCGGGACTACCAGTCGGATGGACGGGTGAAGCTGCCGACGTGGCTGGAGATCAAGACAGAGGGGCAGGGACTGCGCTTCCATTACATCTATGACGATGGGCCGGCCAAGGTGGTGGATGAGATGGAGCTGGTGACGGTGGATGGGGGGAAGGCGACGTACACAGTGGTCTCGAAGCCGGGTGAGGCTGGGACGGTGTATGCGATTGCCGGGCTGGAAGGACTGAAGAGCGGGCGTGGCAAGCTGATTTTGACGGGCCCGGGCAAGGAGAACGACCGCGCGGTGGAGGTGCGGACGACACTTCGGATTACTCGTAATTTGCTGGAGATATTGCGGGAGACGCGGCTGCCGGGGGAAGAGTTCAAGTTTCGACATGCTTACACGTTTACGCGGGCGGCGGTGCCGGTGGTAACTTCTGCACGACCGTAGATCGGGTCGAATGAAGTGAGCGCGGGAGACTCGGAGGGCGGCTTTGGGGCTTAACTGCATGATTTTCGCGGCCAGCCGCGCTACACTGGATTTTGGACTATCGGACTACAGACTACGATACTTATGACCTGGACTAGCGCATTTGGAAAGGGCAGCGGCTGGCTGCTGCAGAAGATTGTGAACGGGCTTGCGCTGTCGCGCATCTCGCCGAATACGCTGACGTTTATCGGGTTGCTGATTAATGTGGTGGCGGCGTTCTTCTTTGGGTTTGCGAAGGGGCGGAATGCGGACCGGATGTTTCTATATGCCGGCCTGATTATTATCGGCGCGGGCGTGTTCGACATGGTGGATGGGCGGGTAGCCCGCCAGACAAACCAAGTTTCGGTGTTTGGAGCGTTTTTTGACTCGGTGATGGACCGCTACTCGGATGTGGCGATCTTCTTTGGGCTGCTGGTGTACTACGCACGAGGAAATCGCCTTTTTTATGTTGGGCTGGTGGCCTTTGTGATGACGGCGTGCCTGATGGTGAGCTACACGCGGGCCCGGGCGGAGGCGCTGATCGGGACGTGCAAGGTCGGGTTTATGGAGCGGCCGGAGCGGATTGTGTGCGTGATCCTGGGGGCTGTGTGCAATCACTGGGGGGTTATGGCGCCGGCGTTGTGGGTGCTGGCACTGTTCTCGACGATTACGGTAGTACACCGCATCCGGTATACGTACCTGGAGACGGAACGGCGCAGGCTGGCGGGCGTATAAGTTTCGCTTCGCTGTATGTCTCATAAAATTGAGCACAAGAACCTACAACTTCTGCGGATGAAGTGGGTTCAAGGCTGCGCTGCGGATGTAAGCTTGAGACGCGGGCTACTTTTCATGCAGTGTGGTGATGTTTGAGCGACGAGATTGGGATCAAAGAGCTCCGCGTGTCCGGGACCGCCAAGAAAGAGTTGCACCAAGGCTCTGAGCCGGGGTTTGCCACGGCGCTGCCTGAGGTGGAACGACGCCGCATGGGAACGCAAGGGAGACAGTGGCAGAACGATAGCGTGTTTCCTTCGGTGCATGTGATTCGCGGGAGTGAGGCGATCCTTCGGTACCGGGAGATGTTGCTCTCGTTCAGCGAGCGGTGTGGACAGCCGGGCACGATGGAAGATTTGACGTACTTCCTTTCCAAGCCGGGATTGTTGAAGCGGGTGCCAAGTCTCTTCCTGGTGGTGAATCGTGAACATTTGAAGATGGAAGAGCTGAGGGTCGAGGACCTGGTCGGAGCGCTGTTCCTGTATGAGTACAGCCTGATGGGGCTGGGGTTGCGGGCGTTTGCGACGAATGACCGGTCGGGCCGGGGCACGATGCTGGCACTGCCGTTCCAGCGCCTGAAGGTGGCGGCGATTGCGAGCCGGGTGTTGCTGGACCGCGGGGCGCATGTGATGATGCTGTCGTTCCGAGTGGGCAGCGAGGCGGTGAACCGTGTGACCGCTGAGGGGCCGACGATGAAGCCGATCCATGGCGATAAAGAAGATATTCGGGAGTTCCAGTTTCTGCCATCGCCGCGAACGACCGCGGACTGGACCCAGCGGGAGCGAGAGATTCCTGGGTATCTGGCGCTGAAGGAGAGCTATGACGCGACGCTGGCGGGGGTGGGGGTGAAGACGCGGCGTAACCTGCGGTACTACCGGCGTCGGGCCGAGGCGGAGCTGGGTTGTACGTTTGTGGCGGATGTAGAGATCGGCGAGGCGGAGCTGAAGGTATTGAATCGGGAGTGTATGTATCCCGTTGCAGACCGCGTTGCACTGTGGCGGTTTCGGACGATGAAAGACCTGATGGAGCCGGTGATCGTGGGGGTGAAGGACAAGGATGGCCGCTGGCTGAGTCTGCTGGGCGGTCGACGGTATGACGGGCGGATGGAGATTTTGTGGCAGATGAATCGTGACGGGCTAAACGCTTATTCGTTGAGTACGGTGATGCGGTCGTACTGCATTGATCATGAGGTGGAGCGGGGGACGAAGCGGCTGTATCTCGAAGGTGGAACGCCACACTCGCTGCACCACTCGTTTGTGCGGGAGGAGCTGATGGACCTGGTGGTGATGCGGCGGTCGTGGGTGGCGAAGGCGATGCGTAAGCTGGTGACGTACCGGGTGGGGACGGACAATGAGCTGGCGGATATCTTGAAGAGCGCAGACTTCAGGTGGGAACCCTGCTGAGACGTGCCAAGTACCAGTTGCACGGTACCTGATGCCAGGTAACGGCGCACTGGGATGAGCGGTTTTCTATACGATGGATAGGTGATGGTAGAGAAGCCAATTTTGGTGGTGCACGGCGGCGCGTGGGCGATGCCGGAGGTTGAGATTGCGGCGCATGAGCGGGGAATCGCAAACGCGCTGGCGGCAGGATATGGATTGCTGGAGCGGGGTGCTTCTGCGGTGGATGCTGTGGAGGCCGCGGTGGCGGTGATGGAGGATGATGAGACCTTCGACGCGGGGCGGGGTTCGTTTCTGACGCAGGATGGACGAGTGCAGATGGATGCGCTGCTAATGGATGGCAGCAATCTGCGGACGGGTGGCGTGGCTTGCGTGGAGCGGCTGCGAAATCCGATACGGGCGGCGCGGCTGGTGCTGGATGAATCGCCGCATGTGTATTTTGTAGGGACGGGCGCGGAACGCTTTGCGCGGCAGCATGGTATGACGCTGTGCGACAACATGGAGCTGGTGGTTCCGCGGGAGCAGAAGCGGCTGTATGACTTCCAGCAGGCGGAGATGCTGGGGGCGGTGGACACTACGTTTTCGGGGGACGTGGCTGGTAGCTCTGAAAAGCCAGAGGCCTCTTCTAATTTGCTTTCTCACGATACGGTGGGTGCTGTGGCGATGGATGCGGCGGGGAATATTGCTGCGGGGACTTCTACGGGTGGGACGTTGAATAAAGCTCCGGGACGGGTGGGGGATAGCTCGCTGATTGGGTGTGGATGCTATGCGGACAATCTATCGGCGGCGGTGTCGTTGACGGGTTGGGGTGAGCCGATTATGAAGCTGGTGCTGGGGAAGTGGGCGGTGGATAAGGTGGCCGCTGGGGCGAGTCCGGCGGAGGCTGCACAAGCAGCGATCGATTATCTGTACGGACGGCTAGGTGGTCATGGCGGGATTATTCTGCTGGGGCCGGATGGGCGAGTGGGACTGGCGCACAATACTCCGAGGATGGCTTGGGGGATCCAGACGAGTGCTGGGGCAGAGCTGGGAGTGACACGGAATGGGTAGGGGCTAGGTGGGTTCGAGATGACTGCGATGCTGTTTGATGAAAGTGGAGTGGCGCTGCCTGCGGATGGGCGGTTGGAGGAGATCCACCGGCTGCTGCTGGAGCGGTTTGGTGCTCCGGAGCCGCGGGTACCGTGGGACCCGCTATCGCAGTTTATCTATTCCCTGCTGTCTTCGCGGACGAAGACGGAGACGACCTATGCGGTGGTGGCGAAGCTGAAGGAGACGTTTGGGGGTTGGGAGAACCTGCGCGATGCGACGTTGAAGGAGATCGAGCAGGCGATCGGGGATGTGACGTTTCCGGAGCAGAAGGCGATGCAGTTGAAGGGGTCGCTGGAGGAGATAACGCGGCGGTACGGACGGCTGACGCTGGACTTTCTGGCGGGGTACCGGACGGACAAGATACGTGGTTGGCTGGAGCAGTTTCCAGGGGTGGGGCCGAAGACCAGTGGTGCGGTGGTGAATTTCAGCACGCTGCGGCGGAAGGCGTTGTGCCTGGACTCGCACAATCTGCGGGTGGTGCAACGGCTGGGGTTGACGCCTCGGGCCGATGCGCCTACGACCGAGGAACGGCTGATGCGGATCGTCCCGGAGAGCTGGACGGCGGAGAAGATGGACGACGACCACCAACTGGTGAAGAAGCTGGGGCAGACGATCTGTACGTTTGCGGAGCCGAAGTGCAAGGTGTGTCCGTTGGTGGGGCTCTGCAAGTATGGGCAACGGGAGTTGAAGGTCGGGTAGGGGGTGGCTTTGTTGCCGGGGAATTTGGGAAGGGCAACGACATAACTGGATCAGTTTTCAGTTTTCTAGTTGAGGGCAGTTTTCAGTTAAGGCGGCAGGGTGCGATTGTGCTTGCGAAATGAATACTCATTCATGTAGAACATCGCTTCGCTCGAATGTGGAGCTTCTGGGCGTTGGACCTGTGCGGAGTGGTCTGGCCTGCGAGGGAGTTTTCTTATGTGGATTCGTACTATGCATGTGCGTTGCGTCGCCGTAGTGCTGGGTGTTTTGCTGGGGATGATGCCTGCGGGTTTGGTTGGGCAGAGTATTTCGACGGCGCAGTTGAGCGGGGTGGTGAAGGACCCGTCCGGGGCGGTGGTGGTGGGGGCTACGGTGACGGCGGCGGATGTGTCGAAGGGCTTCTCCCGGACGACTACGTCGGATGGGGGCGGCGGGTATCGGTTGTTGCTGCTGCCGCCGGGAACGTATGCGGTGACGACGACGGCTGCGGGATTCAGCAAGCTGGTGGTGCAGGGGGTGGTGCTGACGGTTGGACAGGCTGCGGAGTTGCCGCTGGCATTGGCGCTGGCTTCGAGTGTGGACCAGGTGACGGTGAATGTGGGCGCAGAGCTGATTGAGACGCAGCGGAGTTCGCAGTCGACGACGGTGGACCAGTTGCGGATTACGAACCTGCCGACGAATGGGCGGAACTACATCAACTTCACATTGACGAACTCGCAGATTGCGCGCGATGCTGCGCCGAGTGTGGGTGCCATTCCTACGTCGGGGCTGAATTTTGGTGGGGTGCGGGCGCGCTCGAACTCCATCAACGTCGATGGTGCGGATGCGGGGGATTACGTGTCCGGTGGCGTGCGGGCAACAATGTCGCAGGACGCGGTGCAGGAGTTTCAGATCATCACGAACGGATTTGCTGCGGAGTATGGGCGAGCGTCGGGTGGCGTGGTGAATATTGTGACTAAATCAGGTACAAATGCGACGCACGGCAGCGCGTTCGGGTTTTTGCGGAGCCGGTATATCCAGGCGACCAACCCTTTCTCCACGGTGAACCAGCCGGCGTATACGCGGGTGCAGGCTGGCTTTACGTTGGGTGGTGCATTGATTCCGGATAAGACGTTCTACTTCTTTTCGACGGAGATTACGCGGCGGCAGGAGACGGGTTTCTCGGTGGTGGGGGCGGGAAATTTTGGGCTGTCGGCGATTGATGTGAGCCGTTTTTACGGTGCGCCGACGGGGACGTTGACGGTGCAGGGGACGGATGCGCAGAAGGCATTTCTGACCAATCCGGGAGTGCCTTCGGCTACGCCGGGGATCCAGAGCTATATTGCGCTGGTGGGGTCTGGGTCTTCGCTGGCGACTACGGGGGCGAACCCGGCGTTTCTGCAGCCTTCGATCGGGGCGAACCGATTTGCGACTTCAGGGCAGGTGACACCGACCTCGTTTACACCGTTGAACGGGTTGGTGGGTAACTATCCGGTGCAGGAGAAGACGGAGATCTACTCGCTGCGGCTGGACCATAAGCTGACGGCGAACCAGCAGTTGGCGGTGCGGGCGAGTGTGAGCCCGAGCTACATCACGGGCATTGGCGAGAGTGCTGCGAACCAGAATTTGGGCGAGAATTCTTTCTCGCGGACGGCGACGCAGCGGTTCCACGATGTGACGATTGCGGGGCAGCACACGCTGGTGATCGGGACGAACAAGGTGAATGAACTGCGAGCGCAGTTCGCGCGGCACCCGATTAAGTTTGCGCCGACGCCTTCGAAGGGTGGAGACGGAGTGGCGGTGAATATTCCGGGCTTTGCTTACTTCGGCAAGACGCCGTTCAGCGTGGTGGACCGGGTGGAGGACCAGTCGCAGCTGCAGGACAACTTTACCTACACGCTGGGGCGGCACACGTTTAAGACGGGCATCGATCTGCGGTACATTCCGATCAATTTGAAGCAGGGACAGTTGTATGGCGGTGGCGACTATACGTTTGCGGCGTTGAATGCGACGGACATTTCGGCACAACTGGCGGGGCTGCCTGGCTTCTCGCCGATCCAGGCGTATGGGCTGGGGATTCCGCAGTCGTTCGCGCAGGGGATTGGGCAGACGCACTATAAGTACACGTTGAAGACGCTGGGCGCCTTCCTGCAGGACAGTTGGCGGATCAAGACGGTGACGCTGAACTATGGCGTGCGCTATGACATTGAGGCGTTCCCGACGCAGGGTGCATTGAATCAGGGAACGTATGACGCGGAGCGGGCGTACGGGATACGACAGGGCATACGGTTGCAGGATGCGAATGTTGCGCCTCGTGTGGGCGCGGCGTGGGACATACGCGGAGATGGGAAGACGGTGGTGCGGGCAAACTACGGGCTGTTCTACGACCGTGCGCCGGGGAATCTGGAGTCGCAGTCGAACAGCTTTAACTCGACATCGGTACCGCTGGTGATCCTGGCGGGTGGGTCGCCTTGTACGGCTGCGAGTACGTTTAGCCCGTTGAATTTGAACGCGACGAATGCGTTCACCTTGAGTACTCCAATACCATCAATTCCGCCATCACCTGATCGCCCTGTCACAACGACTTGCTCGAAGTCGGATTCTCGAAGAAGTCGTTGGCAAAGGCGTTCGAAGGCACCTGGCGACAT
>JANYER010000337.1 GCA_025359825.1 Granulicella sp. | reverse complement strand
CTCATGTCTGTAATGTTGCGCAGCTTCAATGCCGCAATCACGCGAGGGTCTTTCTTGATCACTTCACCCATCGCACCAAATTCACTGGCCGAAACGGGTGCCTGCACTCCGGGGATCAGCGTCCACGACTCCAGCTTCTGTCCGCTGATGTCCACCCGAGCCTCAAAGGTCTTGCCCTCTTCCTGCAGAATCACGTCCGCTTCGCGCACCAGCGGGTCGCCGTCCTTCCACGCCAATACCTTGTCCTTGGACGGCTCATGTAGCAGCAGGCTTGCGGTCAGCGTCTTCTCCGTAATGTGTCCGCTCTTCTGGAGCACATCGTGGATCGTCCAATACTCGTCCGTCGTCAGACCATCCAAAGGATGCTGCGGAACCGTAGACTGCGCGAAGGCATGCGTAGCGAGCGTCAGCGGCATCGCTATCAACAGAGAGAGACAACAACCCTTGAGGATATTCATTCGTTCTCCTAATTCATTGGAAGCGCAGTACAGCATTGGAAAAATCAAAGCATCGACGGAGAGAAAAGCTACCTATCCCTGTCCTGACCTATCCCCGTCCCGCGTAGTCCCTGTAAGCAACGAGTCCCAGCTCCGGCACACTGGTCGCCTGCATCGCCGCCCGTACAATCGCCCGCGCCATCACCGTCGCGGCAATCGCGCCAATCGCGGTCACGTCCGCCGTCGCCGTAGCAGTACCAGTCGACATCGAAAAGATGGTGTCGCCATCGCCCATCGTGTGCACCGGGTTGATCGCACGCGCGTAGCCGTCATGCGCCATCTGGGCGATCTTGTTCATCTGCGTCTTGGTAAACTTCGCGTTCGTAGCCACAACGCCAATCGTCGTGTTCGCAGCGTTCTGCACCACTACGCGGTAGCCGTTCATCATGGCTGCCATCGAATCGCGATAACCCTTGCCATCTTCGCTACGCGCGCCAGCCACAACCTTACCCGTCTCCGGACTCACCACATCGCCGACAGCATTCACCGCCACGATCGCTCCCACCACGATGCCTGTGTTGCCAATCTTCACGCTGGCCGTACCGATTCCAGACTTCATCGAGAACTTCGGCCCGAACATCTTGCCAATCGTCGCACCTGCACCCGCGCCCACGCAGCCCTCAGCCACTGGGCCGCTGGTAGCCGCCAGGCAGGCCTTATAGCCCGACTCTGCATTCGGTCGAATCTTGAAGTTCCCCACGCCCAAATCCATCAGAATCGCCGCCGGAACAATCGGCACCACACCCAGCTGCCCGATCTTGTACCCCAGCTTCTTCTCTTCGAGGTAACGCATCACACCGGTCGCCGCATCCAGCCCGTACGCGCTACCGCCCGAGAGCATAATCGCGTTCACCTGCTGCACTGCATTAATCGGATTCAGCAGGTCCGTCTCGCGCGTGCCAGGTGCAGAACCACGCACGTCAACCCCGGCCGTCGCACCCGCCTCGCAGATCAGCACCGTGCAACCCGTAGGCCGCTCTGTCAGGGTGTACTGCCCCACCAGTAGTCCGGGGACATCGGTGATCGACCCACCGATTGGCAGTGCCATCGATTCATACATCGCCGCACCATACGCAGCGGAAGGGAGAGCAGCAGCAAGCGGAAGTCCAAGCAGATTACGGGTAAATTCACGTCGACGCATCGTAGGTCCTCTTTCTTTGAAACAGGTTCGATTCATCCCAAAACAAAATTGTCTAGCGAGTCTCCGTACCACCCGCGAACGCAGCATTATTCTCAGCCCTGCCCGGGTGCAGCACGCGAAATCCCAGCATCACCACTGCCGCCGTCAGAATCCCAATCGCCTGCGGAGACAACAATCCATACCCGTGGTTCTGTGTCAGCCGCATCACCAGCACCGTAGCCGCAACCGCGCTCAGAATGCTCGAGATCGCTGCCGTCGAAAGCACCCGCCGCGAGTACAGCCCCGCCACGACCGGCACAAACAGCGACACCGCAATCAAGCCATAAAAGATGCTCACGGCAGCAATGATTGAAGGCAGCACCGTAGCCAGCAGAATCCCCAGCACCCCGGCACCAACGGAAGCCATCCGGCTCGCCACCAGCAGCTTCTGCTGCGAGATATTCGGCCGCAGAAACGTCTTATACAAATCCACCGCTAGCGACGTCGATAGCATAAATAGAATCGCGTCCATAGCACTCAGCTCCGCCGAGAAGATCGAAGCCAGTGTCCAGACTCCAAGCCACTTCGGCAGTAGCAGCTTCATAGCCGTAGGCAGCGCCAGCTCCGGATTCGCAAGATGCGGCAGCGCCGCAAATGCGCACAACCCCAGCACCGCCGGCACAAACGCAAAGATCGCCTGCCCGATGGAGTTCATCCCCACACCCAGCCGCACCGCCTTTACATCGCGCGCTCCGTAGACCTTCTGCACCAGCCCCGGCGAGATCATAAACGACGGCACCAAGATCGCAATCCACGCAAAAATCTGCTTCGACCCAACTCCCACCATGCTGAACATCGACTCCGTCGCTGGCCCGCTTCCCTTCTGTGCCAGCACCAGCTCGTGCACATGACCCCAGCCACCCAGCGCATGGATCGCAAACGGAATCGCCAGCAGCAGCCCCGACATTGTCACCGCCAGCTCAAACATATTCACAAACGCCGACGACATTAGACCGCCGGCCGTGCAGTACACAATCGCGACCAGCCCACCGATCAGGCAGCCCTCCCACTTCGGGATGCCGGCAACAGTATTCAGAATCCACGAAATCGCAATCAACTGCGCCGCCAGAATCGCCATCGCGCCAAACCAGAACAGCACCGAGATGATCGCCTTCACAGCCTTGCCGTAGCGGAACTCCAGAAAATCTGGCAGCGTCGCCAGCCCATGCTCCTTCGCCATCCGCCAGAGCTTCGGCCCCAGGAACTGCGACAGCAGCAGCGTGCCAATGCTCGCCGACCCAACCCACCACCAAGCGGAAAGCCCGAACCGATAGCCCAGCCCGGTCGCACCCACCGTCGAGCCGGCACCAATGTTCGCTGCCAAAAACGTAGCGAAAATCTTACCCGGCCCAAGGCTGCGTCCCGCTACCAGAAAGTCCGAGGAGCTCTTCACCCGGCGGCTGATAAAGATCCCAAGCGCCATCAGGAACACCGAGTAGAAGAGCAACGCCCCCAGGTAGAGATTCATCGCGCCGCCTGGCTGGGGCCTTCTTCCGCGCCAAGCAACTGCATCGCCGTCAACGCCATGATCTTCGCGGAACTAATCACGTCCTCCACCAGGCAATACTCATCCGGTAGATGCGCCTGCGCCAGAATCCCCGGCCCATACGCAATGCACTGCTGCACATTCGCAATCCGAACCACGTGCTTCTGGTCATATGTGCCCGGGCTTGCAGTCAGCTTCGGCTTGCGGCCAAAGATCTTCTCCACGTTGCCGCTGATCGTCTGCACCAGGTCGCAGTCCTCGTCCGTATGCACCGGATGCACTACCATCAGGTCCTCGATGTTGTACTTGAACTCCGGATTCTTCGCTTCAAGGTCTGCCAACATCGCGTGGATCTCGCCCCGCACATCTTCAAACGTCTCTTCCGAAAGAAAGCGCCGGTCAAAGATCGCGCCCGAACGGTCCGCCACACACGGAGTCTGCGTTCCATCCTCAGGCTGGCCACCAAACACAGAGTTCACGTTGATGCTCGCAAAACGCGAACCCGGAGGCTCCACAGGAATCGCCGTCTTACGCTTCGCCAGCTCCGGCTTCAGCTCATGCGTCACGCCATGCAGAAAGTCTGCCATGTGATCGATCGCACTCACGCCCAGGTACGGCATGGAACCATGCGCAATCCGTCCATGCGTCGTCACCTTGAACCAGTACACGCCGCGATGCCCCAGGCACACGCGGTCTACATTAGTTGGCTCCGTAATGATGACGTAGTCCGTCTTGTCCTGCCCAATCCAGCCATGCTTCGCGAGGAAGGCCACACCCGCAAATCCGCCGCTCTCTTCATCCACGCTGCCGCTCTGCTCCACCGTTCCCAGCAGGCGAATCCCAGCGCGACGAATCGCCTCCACTGCAAAGATCGAGGCAGCAATGCCTGCCTTCTGGTCCGACACCCCACGGCCGTACAGCTTGCCATCGCGAATCTCTGCGCCAAACGGATCGACCGTCCATCCATCCCCAACCGGCACCACGTCGAAGTGTCCGTTGAAGTGCAGCGACGGCCGCGGCTTCGAACCCTCCATCCGCCCCAGGATGTTTACGCGTGGATGACTCTTCGTATGCTCGGCCAATCCTTCCGCAGCGATATAGTGCGTCGCGTAGCCAAAATCTTTCAGCTTGTTCCCGATAAACTCTGCGCCTTGTATATAGTTCTCACCCGGCGGATTCACCGTGGGGATACGGATCATGCCCTGCAAAAAGGCGATCATCTCATCGCCAATCTCTTCGACGCTTCGACAGACTGCGTCCTGCATCTTCGCCGAAAGACCAGCCACGCCAACCGCACTAGCCAAACCCTGCTGAACCATCATTGACCTCGGGGAGGGTTTGAGAAAACCTTAGCCGTCACGCGGAGGCTAAGGCCTGCTCATTCTATCGTTCAGGGCTGCCGACAGTTTTCGCCCTCAGCAGCCCTGATATCTTTCGATTACTAGTACGACACCTTGACCGCCATCTGGATCACGCGCGAGTCGTTTCCGATCGTGCTCGTAATCTGACCGAAGGTAGTGGCCGATGTACCACTGTTGGTTGTTGCCGTTGAACCGAATGAACCACTGGGCTGCGCGAAGTGAGCTTCGTTGAAGACGTTGAAGACTTCGAAACGGAACTCAAATTTGTAACGGTCCGTAAAGTTAAGCGACTTGAACAAAGACATATCCGTCGTGTCATATCCAGGACCCAAAACTGTATTGCGATTTGCATTTCCGCTCTGGCTATTATCGATCTTCGCTACTCCGCCAATCGAAGTTGTGGGAAGTACGAAGCACGAAGTATTGAAAAAATGCTGAGAACTTAGAGTTCCCGCCACATGTCCCCCACCGGAGTTCGGATTGCACGTTTGGTTAGGACGAAAAGTCAGTGTCTGCGCGGTATTTGTTGGGTTCACGACCGAGAAAGGGCTGCCCGACTGGATCTGATAGATGGAGTTGAAGTTCCATCCACCCACCAAAAGCCGCTCGACGTAAGCACGTCCCGCAAGCTTCGGAAGCTCATACTGCATGCTCACGACGACTCGGTTACGAGCATCGTAGAGCGATGGCCCCTTCTCGCGAGCAACCGCAGCATCAATCGAGGCTTGGTTGCCGATGGTCACTGGTAGCACCGGCCGTGAATCGCCACCGATATTCAGACCCGATGCACTATCGAATGAGTGGCCCCACGTGTAAGCCGCCGTCGCATGAAGATGATGGTAGTTTCGAAGCTGCCAGCTTGCTTGCATGGAGTCATACCAGCTTTTGCCTGCCGCAAAGGTCGGACGTGTTAGACCCAAAGCGGGGAATACTGCACGCGCACCACCTACATAAGCGTTTCCGCTCAAAGCAGATGCAGCCTGCACAGTCGTTGGGTTTACTTCCATGAAGATCGGCACAAAGCTGCCCCGCGAACCTACATAGGCCAATTCAAAGCCCATTTGGTTGGTCAACTGGTGCTGCATGCTGACGTTATATTGCTGAAACTTAGCTGTCTTGAACGAATCAGGCAGACCCCATCCAATAAACGTCAAGCCGGAAGGAAAGCCGACCGGGCCCGCCGCAACGCCCAAGTATGGATTGGAGAAGTAGTTCGAGTTCGCGCTTGTAGTCGGTCGCGTGGCGAAGTTGATTAGCTGTAGCGGCTGGAAGGGCGGAGCCAAGGTTCCGTTCTGGAAGAAATCTCCCTGCCCAGGGACCGTGTCGTAGAAGAGACCATACGCAGCTCGGAAGCTGGTCTTTCCATCACCCATCGGATCGAAGATCAAGCCAATGCGCGGAGCCAGATTGTTTGTGTCCGTGTTATACGTCGAACGCGGTGTATTGATGTCGCCTGGATATACCAACCCAACCGGGGCAGTTGGCTGGATGGTGGACTGCTGGCCCGGATGCAATGCGGCCAGATGGTTCTTGTCTTCAACGTACGGCTTGTTCAACTCATAGCGCAGACCATACTCCACCGTCAGCCGCTTATTCACTCGGAATTGGTCTTGAGCATAGCCCGCATACGTCCAGGAGCTTCCGTTCAAAGCCGGATCGCCAGAACCCTGCTGGAATGTCTGTGGAAGTCCCAGCAGAAAGTCCGAGAGAGCATTGTTTGTAAAGAAGGTGGTAAAGGTAAAGTTACCGTTCGGACGGTTGATGTACAGCAGGTTGATCCGATCGCGCTGAAGCTGCACGCCGAACTGGAACAAGTGCTTACCCTTGGTCCAGGTGAAGTCGTCCGTGCCACTGATGACATCATTCGCACGATAGGCGAATGGTTGCTGTGTATCGCCTTGGCTGAAAGATCCTGCGAGCGTAATATTCGGCAGCCCTTTGGCAGTCGCATTCGTTGAGGTAAAGCCGTATCCCAACGTGGAGAGATCAATTCCGCTGGTCGCGTTCGGGGTACCACTGATGTGCTGTTTAGAGAAGCGCGCCACGTTGATCATGTGACTGTTCAGCGTCCAAGTGTCGGAACCCAACCCATCCTGCGTGGTAATAATCTGCCGGTTGCCCGAGGGAGCAAAGTTCGATGGGCTGATCGGAGCGAACAGGTTCTGGTGAGCATACGAGTAGCGCCCTAAAATCGAATGCTTGCCAATCTTCCAATCCCCGCGGATACCGTACATATTGCGGTTATCGATATTGGCAGGGGCAGCTTTGTAGAAGCCTTGGTTCGCCCCCAGGGAAGGAATGTACTTGGTCAGAATCTGAGCACTGATAGTGCTGATTCGCCCTGGAGCAAATGCATTTGGCGTGTTGTTGAAGCACGCCGGAGCACCGGTCTGCGGATCGATGATCACTCCTGGAGTAGTCGCCGTGACGTTCAAGCACGTTGCCGTTGCGGGCAGTAGCTCCGAAAAATTACCGCCCCGCTCCAGAGTTCCCGGAACCAGCACATTCAGGACGTTGCTGGTTGCATCCTTCACCCGCAGCCCCTCGTAATAACCCGCGACAAAGAGTTTATCTTTGATGATCGGCGCTTGCACAGCACCACCGAATTGGTTCTGCTGGTAGTTCGGCTTCGCAGAAGCGAAATATGTCTTCGCCGCCAGAGCCGCCTCGCGGTTGTACTCCCAAAAGCTGCCGTGAATCGCGTTCGTGCCCGAACGCGTCACCACGTTCACCACCGAACCCGAGTTGCGCCCATACTGCGCTTCATAGGAGTGAGTCATGATCTTGAATTCTTCGATCGCATCGGGTGGAGGACGGACAACAAAGCCCGAGTTGAAGGAGTCATTGTTCGGACCACCGTCCAGCAGGAAATTATTGGACTGGTTGCGCATACCGTTCACGTTCAAACTACCAGTCGCGTCGCCGAACCCGCCAACCGTAGCATTGCCACCGGCGCCCCCCAAGCCGGATGGCGCAGCCACAACACCTGGAATCAATGTCCCAAGCTGCGCAAAATTGCGGCCATTCAGAGGGAGGTCAACAATGCTCTGGTGCTCCACAACCACACCCATGGTCGCGTTGCTAGTCTCCACGAGCGGAGCGGCATCAGTCACCGTCACCTGCTCGCTCGCACTTCCAACTAACAACTTCACATCCACGCGCGTTGATGTGTTCACCAGTACATCAACACCCTTCGTCAGGCTGGTTCTAAATCCTGGAACCGTGACTCGCAACTGGTAGGCTCCCGGATTTACTAACGGAAAAGCGTAGCTACCATCGCTACCCGAAGTCGTCGTCCTGGCCTGCGACGTACCGACGCTGGTCAATTCAATCTTGGCCTGCGGCACCACGCTGCCCGAAGGGTCAGTCACCACACCAGTCACCTGTCCAACAGCCTGCGCCATCGCATGACGAGGAGCCGCAAACAGCAGCGCGCCAAACAGACAGCACAACATAACCCGTGCGGCAAAGGAGCACTTCAACTTCGCGGCGATGGGTTGGAGGATGGACGGCACGAGGGTTAGCGACTTCTTTAGCATGGCATCTCCGGTAGACAGGTGATTGTAGACAGGTGAGTATTGATGCAACTGCAAGTACGCTTCAGCCCAACTGGCCCAGCACAGAAGACTAAGTTCACTTTGAGCCAGGACTGAGGCTCGTTGGGATCACTCTTCTGTTACAGAACGCAGTCAGTACGGACAATCTTTACCTTGGATTCATCGAACATACCTCACACTCTTACACACGTCAACAGTCGGTATACCGATTTTCACATTTTCGTCGCGCAAACTCATCCTTCGGTCCTCAAACCGTGTTCACGGTGTATTGACACGCACCCAAGCCACTGATATTCCTCTCTACAGACCCTATGGCAACCATCAGTGAACCGCTCTACCGCAGAGTCCGCAAAGACATCGTCGAATGTGCTCTCACCCCGGGCCAGTCTTTCTCCGAAGCCGAACTAGGCCGTCTCTATAACGCCAGCCGCACTCCCGTCCGGGAGGCCTGTCGACGCCTGGAGCATGAAGGTCTCGTCCGTATCATCCCCTTCCGCGGCTACTCCATCGCCCCCCTCTCCGTAGCCGAGTTCCACGATTTACAAGAGATGCAGCTCATCTTTGAGCCCGCCACCGCCGCCCTCGCCGCCCAACGCGCCAACCAGCAGGAACTCGACGAGATGCGGGAGCTCGCCACCTACGAGTACAACGTCGAAGACAAGAACAGCTACCACGAGTTCCTTCAGACCAACTACCAGCTCCACTCCCTCATCGCCCAATCCAGCAAAAACAAGCGTCTCTCCGACGTTGTCTCGAACATCCACGTCCGCCTCATGCGCTTCTTCTACCTCGGCCTCTCCTTCGAATCCCACGGCCCCACTCTGGTCGCCGAACACATCTCCCTGGTCGATGCCATCTGCAACCGCGACGTCGAAGAAGCACGCCGCACCGCCACCGACCACATCAGCAAAGCCATCGAGCGCAGCGCCACTCTCCTCATGGGGGCCATCCGCTTCGGCGAAGCAGTCTTCGAGCCCAACCAGGACACCAACGGCGCCGGCCTGACCCGCAAATACACCGTCCCCCGCATCTAGTCACAAGACTACAAATACCCGGACGGCACATCCACGCGCATCCAACCCGTTTGTACGAGGCACGCCCATGTCTACTTCCGTAACGACCACCTCCCTCACCTCCGCCGAAGTCATCGCCCTCACCAAGAAGCACAACTACGGCACCTGGCGGAAGCAGAAGTCCTGGAACCCCTCGCACATCGTCAGCGCGGACGGCTGCTACTTCACCGATGGCAACGGCAACCGCATCCTAGATTTCTCCTCGCAGCTCATGTGCGTGAACCTCGGCCACAACAACGCCGCCGTCATCAAAGCCATTCAGGACCAGGCCGCCACCCTCCCCTACGCCTCGCCCGCCTACGCCACCACTGCGCGCGCCGAGCTCAGCCAGGTCCTCACTGAAGTCCTGCCCTCCAACCTCACCAAGTTTTTCTTCACCACCTCCGGCACCGATGCCAACGAGGCGGCCTTCAAGATCGCCCGCATGTACACCGGCAAGACCAAGATCATCGCCCGCTACCGCTCCTACCACGGCTCAACCAGCAGTTCCATTGCTGCCACCGGCGATCCCCGCCGCTGGGCGATGGAGCCGCGCGGCAAGGCCCAGGGCATCATCTTCTCGCCTGAGGTCAACTGCTACCGCTGCCCCATCAAGCACACCTACCCCACCTGCGGCATCGCCTGCGTCGACTACCTCGAGCACATGGTCGTCAACGAGAGTGACGTAGCCGCCATCCTCGTCGAACCCGTCGTCGGCACCAATGGCGTCCTCATTCCACCTGCCGAATACTTCCCTCGCCTGCGCAAACTCTGCGACGACCACGGCGTCCTGCTCATCGCCGACGAAGTCATGTCCGGCTGGGGTCGCACTGGCAAATGGTTCGCCGTCGATAACTGGGGCGTCCAGCCCGACATCCTCACCACCGCCAAAGGCATCACCTCCGCCTACGTCCCCCTCGGCCTCTGCGCCACCACGCAGAAGATCGCCGACTTCTTCGAAGACAACTACTTCGCCCACGGCCACACCTACGAAGCTCATCCCATGACCCTCGCGCCTGCCGTCGCCACCATCCGCGAGATGCAGCGCCTAGACCTCATCAATCGCGCCAATGAGATGGGTGCCTACCTCGGCGAAAAGCTCAACGCCCTCAAACCCAAACATCCTTCTATCGGACAAGTACGCGGCATCGGCCTCTTCTGGGCCGTCGATCTCGTCAAAGACCAGCAGGCCAAGACCCCCTTCAACACCTGGACCGAGAAGATCGCCGGCAGCCCCATCGTCGTCGAGCAGATCGCCGCCAAGATGCTCGGCGCAGGCGTAGCCATGCAAGCCTGGATGAGCCACTTCGTCCTCGCACCGCCGCTCATCGTCACCAAAGAAGAGATCGACATCGCCGTCAAAGCCCTCGACGAAGCTCTCGTCATGGCCGACGCGCTCCTCCAACTCCAACCCGCCACCCTTTAGTCCGCCGCACCACGCACGTCTCTCCAGGAACACAAACCATCGGGTGCCCCATCCTGAGCCCGCATGATCGGGCGATGGGTGGGGAACCACATACTCCCGCACCGATGCAGTGATTCGTTTTCTTCAAACCATCCGACTTCTGGCGATCCCATTCATCGCGATGAGTGGGCTGTAAAATCCTACTTGCCGCCTTCGCCTAAAATAGAGGCATCCGAGGAATGATCATGAAGACCCGCACCTTGATTTCCTTTCTCCTCCTCACCACGTTCGCCCAAGCGCAAATGTCCATGCCAATGGACCATGCCGACACCCGCCCCGTCCCTCTCGTCTCCGGCCTCGGCAACGCCAATCATCCCATCCGCACCACCAGTCCAGAGGCCCAGAAGTTCTTCAATCAGGGCATGGACTACCTCTTCGCCTTCAACCACGACGAAGCCCGCCGCTCCTTCCAAAAAGCCGCAGACCTCGACCCCAAAGCTCCCATGCCGCTCTGGGGTGTTGCCCTCGCCGTCGGTCCCAACTACAACGACATCGATATCGGCCACGCCCGCGAGCTCCAGGCCTACACCGCCATCACCAAAGCCAAACAACTCGCCGCCACCGGCCCCAGCATCGAGGCCGACTACGTCGAAGCCCTCGCCACCCGCTACGCGCTTGAGACCAACCACGACCTCAAGGTTCAGAGCGATCGCTACGCCAAAGCCATGGCCTCTCTCGTCGCCAATCATCCCGACGACCTCGACGCCGCCACCCTCTACGCCGAGTCCCTTATGGACCTTCACCCCTGGCAGCTATGGACCGCCGAAGGGAAGCCGGCCCCCAACACCCAGGTCGAAACCATCGTCGCCACCCTCCAATCCGTCCTCCTGCGTAACCCTAATCACGTCGGCGCCAATCACTTCCTCATCCACGCTGTTGAGGCCTCTGCCGACCCGTCGCTTGCCCTCCCCTCCGCCAAGCGCCTGGAGACCCTCACCCCCGCCGCTGGCCATCTCGTCCACATGCCAGCGCACATCTACCAGCGCGTGGGCGACTTCAACGGGTCCGCCATCGCCAATCGCCGCGCCATCGTAGCCGACGACGCCTACATCAAGTCCCAACGCCTCACCGGCGTCGTCAACATGTACGACACCATGTACCTCGTCCACAACATCCACTTCCTGGCTTCCTCCTGCAGCATGGAAGGGAACGCCGCCTGCGCCACCCAGGCCGCCACACGCCTCGTTAATCACGTCACTCCCGGCGTTCCAATGTCACCTCAGTCGGAGTGGTACCTTCCCACCCGGCCGTGGGTGATGGTCCGCTTCCGCCAGTGGGACACCATCCTCAAGACTCCCCTGCCCTCTGCCGATTTCCGCGCGCTCACCGCCATGTTCCATTACGCACGCGCCTCCGCCTACACCGCGCTCAACAAGCCCGAGCAAACCCAGGCCGAACGCAGACTCCTCGTCGACGCCATCCACGCACTCCCCACCGACGCCATTCCCGACTTCAACAACTCCGCCAAATCCGTACTGGAGCTAGCCCTCACCGTACTCGACGCCCGCATCGCCGAATCCAAATCAGACCTTCCCGCCGCCATCGCCCTGTGGCAAAAGGCCGTTACCTCTCTCGACACCTTCGCCTACAACGAGCCCGCCGACTGGTACTACCCCGTCCGCGAATCCCTCGGCGGAGCCTACCTCCGCAACCATCAAGCCACTGAAGCCGAGGCCGTCTTCCGCCGCGACCTGCAACAAAACCCCGGCAACGGCCGCTCCCTCTTCGGCCTCTGGCAGTCCCTCCTCCAGCAAAAAAAGGACTCCGACGCAGCCCTCGTAAAAACCCAATTCGAAACCGCCTGGAAAAACTCCGACACCCCTCTAAAGATCGAAGACCTCTAGCTCCCCTCCAAAGCCGGACACTCCGGGTGTCCCATCCTTTACGGCTTCATCGTAAAGGGTGGGGTATCGCGCCACAGCGCGACCGCACTTTTCATAGAAGCTGCGGAAATCTGTCATCCTGAGCGAAGTCGAAGGACCCCGAAAGGGCTGACATCACCCCTACCGCTCGAACCGTTCAAACCCAAATGCTAGGCCAGCTTTGCGAAAGTCTCATCGACATAGCCGAATTTGGTGTTGCTTCCGTAACCGCTCTCTCCTGCCCTCCAAGCCCCAAAACATACGAACAATAATTTCAATAGCCATCTCCCACCATTGCTGATTGAATACACCGCATACCACTTCACCCACAGGAGAGCCCCACCGTGAAGACAACAATGCGTATCCCAGCCCTCCTCCTCACCACATCAACCTTGTTCATCGCAGGCTGCACCAGGCAACCCACCCAAGCCGCCGCTCCACCACCCCCACCCATGCCAGTCATGATGGCGCAATTGGAAGCCAGGGCCGACCTCTCGCAATGCCCCGCAGGCATCGACGGTTTGAAGTACGTCGATCTTGCCACCGTTCCCACCCCACAAACCAACGCCTGCCATCCCAAAATCAAGCACGGCTTCCCGGTAGCCGACCCCAAGTGCACCCCGGGCTCCACCAACCCCACCCTCACCCTGGCCGTTCTCAGCGACGCTGATTTCAGAACCGGCTGCGTCCGCGACCACCTCTCTTCCGCAACCGCTAAGAACAAGACCTACGAGTGGTACGGTCTCACCAAGCCCGACGAGAATACCGGCAGCACCCAGACCTGCGAGCTCGACCACCTCATCCCGCTTTACATCGGCGGAGCGGACGACCTTGCCAACATATGGCCCCAGTGCGGCCCCACCGATGTCACCCTGATGCAGCGCTACTTCAAACAAAAAGATCAGGTCGAGGTCTATATCGGAATCATGGTCCGCAAAAAGAAGATCAAACTCGCCGACGCCCAAAAAGGCATGGCAACAGACTGGACCCAGTACCTCAGTGCTATGAAAAAATACTGCGCCACCAACAGATGCAGCGCCAGCGCCACCACAATCGCCGTCGACTAACTCCGGGCCAGAACCGAACCCATAACCCAACACGCCGCTGCTGTTGCCGCCACTGCTGGTGCTGCTGCGGTAGTCGTTGCTGTTGTCGTTGTTGGTGGTGTTGCTCTTGTCGGTGGTGTTGTTGTGGTTGGTGGTGGTGTTGGTGTCGTTGTTGGTGGTGTTGGTGTCGTTGTTGGTGGTGGCGATGGTATTGGTATAGGTATTGGTATTGGTATTGGTATTGGTGTTGCGTCTGAGGTAAGTCCAGGCTTTAGCCTGGACATTCAAACCAACCCACAATCCAACACCATTCTGCCGAAGGCTAGAGTGAAGGCGAAGCCGTAACGACAGAAATATCGCTTTTGCTTTTGCCTTCGCGTTTGCTTTTGTTAGTCATCCAACCTCCCCAAACTATTTTTCGCGGAAACACTCAGCAAAATCGCATGTCAATACCCGACAGCGCAATCAAATCACGCAACCCAAGCCCCATCAACACTTAGCGGCGAAATATAAATGAGTCTTTAGTTATGGTGCATTCGGTATGATTGAACTTAGGAATCAAAAACAGTTGACCCCAGCCACTAGCTGGGGTCTAACTCGTTACGCTGCACAATTTTACCCGTAACCCCTTTGTTTGCACGATTTTGGCGTCACCTCTACCGGCCAAGTCAAAGCAAACAAAAGCCTTAGGTAAATCACCCCCCCCCCCCGGGGGGGGTAGGGGTCTAGCCAAGCGTAGGCATACTTGTATCTACACCCACGCGGATCCCTGTCGGCCAACGAGCAGTCACGGTCTTGATGTGCGTGTAGAAGCGAACGCCCTCCGGCCCATGCATCGCATGGTCGCCGAACAGCGAGCGCTTCCATCCGCCAAAGCTATGGAATGCCATCGGCACCGGGATCGGGACATTGATCCCAACCATGCCGGCCTGTACATGATGCGCAAAGTCCCGCGCCGTATCGCCGTCACGCGTAAAGATCGACGTGCCATTGCCGAACTCGTGTTCGTTGATCAGCTTGATCGCCGTCTCGAAGTTGTTCGCCCGCACGATGCCCAGTACCGGTCCAAAGATCTCTTCCTTGTAGATCCGCATCTCCGGCTTCACGTGGTCGAACAGGCAAGCACCGAGGAAGAAGCCTTCGCCCTTTGGCAGCACCGACTCGCGGCCATCGACCAGCAACTCCGCGCCCTCGGTCTTGCCCAGTGCAACGTAGCTCTTCACCTTCTCGAGATGGATGCCGGTCACCAGTGGCCCAAGCTCCGCACCGGGCTCCGTTCCCGGAGAGATCTGCAACGCAGCCATGCGCGGCAGCAGTTTTTCGATCAGCGCATCGGCAGTCGCATTGGTCACCGCGACCGCGATCGAGATCGCCATACAACGCTCGCCCGCCGAGCCAAACGCCGCGCCTACCAGCGCGTCCGCAGCCTGGTCCAGGTCAGCATCCGGCATCACGATCATGTGGTTCTTCGCGCCGCCCAGTGCCTGCACGCGCTTACCATGCGCAGTACCCTTGGTGTACACGTACTCTGCAATCGGAGTCGAGCCCACAAAGCTCACCGCAGCAATTCCCGGATGCTCGAGGATCAGGTCAACGGCTTCCTTGTCGCCGTGCACCACCTGGAACACACCGTCGGGAAGACCGGCCTGCTTCAGAAGTTCAGCAATCAGCAGCGAAGCGCTGGGGTCACGTTCGCTCGGCTTGAGGATGAAGCAGTTGCCACATGCCAGTGCAACCGGGAACATCCACATCGGCACCATCGCCGGAAAGTTGAACGGCGTAATGCCCGCAACCACACCCAGCGGCTGACGCATCGACCAGCTATCCACACCCGTTCCAACCTGCTCGGAGTACTCACCCTTCAGCAGCTGCGGAATTCCAGTCGCGAACTCGACCACCTCGAGACCGCGTGTAGCCTCGCCCTTAGCGTCCGACAGCACCTTGCCGTGCTCGGACGTAATGATCGCAGCAAACTTGTCGAGATTCTGCTCGAACAATTCGCGGAAGCGGAACAGCACGCGAGCGCGCCGCAGCGGTGGCTGCGCAGCCCACTCGGGATACGCGGCCTGCGCCTTCGCAACGGCGAGATCCATCTCCGCTTTATTGGCGAGCGGAACCGTAGCCTGTACGTGTCCCGTCGCCGGGTTGTACACATCGCTCGCGCGCCCGGAGCCACCGGCAACGGCCTTGCCGCCAATCCAGTGGGTAATAGTACGTACGACCTCACGCGAATGCGTCGTCAAATCAGGAGTCACAGCAGTGGACATAAAGGAACCTCGCACACGAAATCAGAAGCTAAAATCTTCAACCATTATGAACCTGCTAGCGGCTGCTCACATGGTCCAGCACAACGCCCTGCACGTTCGGCATCGTCACTCCCAGCAGCGCAGCAGCAGTCGGACCGATGTCGATAATCCTGGCATCGGGCAACGAAGCACACGGCGCAATGCCCGCGCCAAACAGGATCAGCGAAGAGTGCAGCTCCGGCAGCAGCGGGCTGTAGCCATGCGCGCCCTTCTGGGTCGACTCCGTCCGCAACGCTCCGGTAATCCCATTACCGAAGCCAAAGCCCGGCGCAGCCTCCAGGCCAAGGAAAGCATCCGGCGCAGCGCCTTGAGCCTTTAGGTCCGCAGGCGTATCGATCTTGGCGATGCCGTTCGCAGGGTCCTTCGCCAGTTCCTGCATCAGAGCAGTTGCCTTTGCTGCGCTCTCGGTATCGCTCTTGTCCTTCGTCTCCAGGAAGAGTGATCCAGTGAGGTTGCGCGGATACACCTTCCACGCCGTCACCTTGCCGCTCGCATCGGTCGTAATCAGCCCTGCTTCGCGCAGCGCAACCATCGGGTTCATGGTCTTCAACACCGCCAAAAAGCCGTGGTCCGAGACGATCAGCCAGGAAGTGTTCCTGGCATTACCGCCCGCCTCAACCGCTGCGCGGATCTGGCCGATCTCGCCATCGATGGTCTCAAGCACTGCATGAGTCTCCGCCGTATGCGGACCGTACTTGTGCTGGACCTCGTCCAGGTCGCTCAGGTGCAGCAGCAGCAACCGCGGCTTGCGCGTCTGCAAAATGTCGATCGCAGCAGCCGTCCGCCACGCATCACCCATCTTGCGGCCCTTGCCCTTGCCAATCTCCTCCGCCTCGTGGAACAACCCAGGAGTCGAGATCGCCCGCAGCAGCGCAGCGTCCTCCTCCGTCCGCACCGGCCGGAACTCCGGCAGCAGGTAGTCGATGTCCGCGCCAACCGTCACCGGCCATGACACAGCAGCCGACTTCATCCCCGCCTTGTGCAGCGCCTGCCAAAGCGTCGGAACCTGAATCTTGTCGGCGAAGTAGTACCAGCCGCCATTCTCGAGATTGAAGGGATCAATCGGCGTATTGCTCACCACGCCGTGGATCGCCGGAGGCACACCCGTGATCATCGCCGTATGGTTCGGGTACGTACTCGCCGGCAGTACCGGCACAACACCGGGCGAAGCACATCCGCCCGTACGCATCGCGGTCAGGGTAGGAATTTTAAGTCCATGCGCAGCGGTCTGCTCGTACTCGGCAGGAGTCATCCCATCCACCGAAATCACGATCACCTGCCGCGCACTCGCTTGGGCAGAAAGACTCCGCACTGGTCCAATGGAGAGTAGAGTCAAGGCAACAGCCAAGGGACGAATACCAAAACTCGAAAGGTCGATCCATCGCGTCGGCGTCATCAAAGCCCTATCAGGAGTGAACTAGGAAACCGCTCGCAATCCAGGGTTATCCTCCGCAAAATGCAGCGGAAACGTCGGGAAACGCGGCGTAAAGTTGATCGTAGACAGGCTTGCCGCGAATGTCAACAATCGGTATACCGGAGCCGGAGACAGCTCCCCGGCGGCTATTTGCCCCAATTTACGTAGATCGGATTGGTCAGGGTGATCAACTCTCCCTTGGTATCCACGAGTTCCGCGCGCACCCAATGACGTTTGCCATCTGAAGGCCATTCGTACTCGCAATTCAACCCAGTCGCATCGGCTTTCGGCTCTGGCAAACGGTCAACAGCAACACCATCGACCAACAGCCGCAGCTTTGCCCCAGCGACGGCCTGAGTCGCCAATTTGAACCCGACCCGCTTCCCTGCCTCGGCTATGATCTGATCGCCCATCATCGCGTCACCCGAGGTCAGGTATAGCGGAGTTCCCTCTGGACCAGTCACCTGCACAAACGCATGACCAGCCTTGATGCCCTCAAGGATTGCAGGCTGCGAGAGCTCCCGCGCATACACCACGGTGGTCGGAAGACCGACGCCATCGTGCAGGGCAAGCTGTTCACCAGCCCGATGCTCATCGCCACCGCCAACGCCGGTCGGTCGCAGACCCTTGGCTAACTGCTGCTCCCAGAACGGCACTCCGTTGCCCGGAGGAGGCGTGAACCATGAGCCACGCTCGTGGTAGCCGTTGATGATTTCAATTGCGTCGACTTTGCTGAAGTCCGTATTCGTCCAGCCCCAGCCACACCCCGGGCACCGCCCATCATAGGGCCAGTACGAATGGTTGATGCTGACCAGCGCGTGCAGCCTATGCGCCTGGTCAAACAAATCATTCGCAGTAAAGCCGGTATCCGCCACGCGATAGTCCAGAAATCCTTCGGTGCCCCAAACGTTCGCATGACCCTTCACCGTCGTGATCTCTTCACCCGCGATCAGCAGCATGCGGTCGTAGTACAACTGCGATTGCATCAGTTCGTTGAAAGTCGCAGGAGTGTTGTGATCGGTCACAGCGAGGAAGTCCAGCTTCTGCGAAGCCGCTGCATCGAGCAGCTTTGACGGGGGGCAAGGTACATTCGCACCCGACTGGCTCTTGCACATCGCATCCGTCAAGCCTGTGTGGGAGTGAAGATCGCCCTTGTACCATCCAGCTTTCGCATTCAGAACGCGATACTTCTCGGGATCAAGCTGCCGGGAAAGATGGATCTTGACCGTAAACTCGCCCTTGGCCTGCGGGGCGACGTAGTTGTATCCAATCGCAATCTGCCAGGTTCCGGGCACAATTGGTCCAGGCAGATAAGGGCCCGTTGCATCGACTGTGGAGAGGGTAAACACGCTCCGCCCCTCTCCGCGATATCGCTGCGGATCGAACAAACCAGCCGTAAGGTACATCCCTTTTTGAAAGCCAGGAGAGATCAACTCGACGTTCATCCGTTCGATTCCAGCAGGGACGGCAAATGAAAGCATCTCGTGCTTGCCCAATTTTTCCGGCGTAATCACGCCATGCAACACGACATCGAGTCCATCAGCCGAGGCGATTTCAGCAGCGACCTGGGCGACAACCGCCTCTCCGCTCAGCAGGCAGAACAGCAGCCCAAAGACGCTCAAAGACAACACACGCAAACTCGTAGAAGGGCGGCGCAGGTGCTGAAAAAAACACATGACTCTCTGTCTCCGTAACTTTTCTTCTGCTTTGAACCGATTTACGCAGAAGCATACCAGCAGCGGATAAATCTCTCATCCTGTTGCCGCGGTGCGCCAGTAGCGAAGGTCCATCACATAGGCAAATCCGAAAATAAGATTTAGAGTCAAACACTGTTACGGCCTTTGACTAGAAAAAGTCTTTCGCGTCGCGCACCATAGCGCAGACAGATGCGAATGAGTTCGGTCGACCGTCACGACATTTGTCACTCAATCAAGGGAGCTAATACAGTGTTTGACTACAAGAAGCTTTTCGATCTAACGGGCAGACAAGCCCTCGTCGTAGGTGCAGGCAGCGGAATCGGTGAAGCAGCAGCGTTGGGTCTGGCTGCACATGGCGCTCACGTTCTATGCGCCGATCTCAATGTGGAAGCAGCCCAAAAAGTCGCAGGCGACATCAAAGCAACCGGCGGAAGCGCCGAAGCGCTGCACTTCGATATGCGCGATGGCGAAGGCGTCATCAAAGCAATCGCCGCACTTCCTGACCTTGATGTACTGGTCAGCACACCCGCCATCAACGTCCGCAAGCAGTTGCTCGATATGTCGGAAGAAGAGTTTGACCGCGTCGTATCGCTCAACCTGAAAGGCACGTTCCGCCTGATCACTGCCGCTGGCCGCAACATGAAGAAGCGCGGCAAAGGCAGCATCATCGCCTTCGCAAGCATCCGTGCCATCACTGTCGAGCCGGGTCAGGGCGTATACGCTGCGACGAAGGCTGGCGTCCTGCAGATGTGCCGTACTCTCGCGGCCGAGCTGGCCTCCAGCGGTGTTCGCGTGAACGCCATTGGCCCCGGCGTCGTCGATACCCCACTCACTGCACCCATCGCCGCCAACAAGGATTGGTACAACGCTTACGCACAGAAGAGCGCACTCGGACGTTGGGCGAAGCCGCATGAGATGGCCGGTGCCGTTGTGTATCTCGCTTCCGATGCCGGTTCCTTCGTCACTGGCACACTCACCATCGTGGATGGCGGCTGGACCGCGATCGACGGTCGCTTCACCCCGCCGCTTTAGTCAACGTCTTCCATCCAGTGAATCGCAGCATCTGTTGGCCGAATGTGTCCGCTACTCTGAACTCTCAGAGACAGCGGCATGTTCGGCCATCAAATCTATGTGCAATACATCGATTTGTTTGTAGAGCTTGGCATGCACCCGCCTAGCCAAGTCCTCTTCAACCTCAACCGTGATATTCATTGCGAGCTTCCCTTGAAACTCTTCCAGAACAAGGCGCTGCATCGCTATCATCTGCTGCTCAAACACCTGCGCGACCCGCTCCAATACTCTCGGTCTGGCTGTCGCGCTGATCTGGTACGTCCACTTCATCACCTTCGCTCCTCGTAGATTGGAACACTTCGTTGGGGTTGACCGCATGAAAAAGCCGCCTGAGCTTTCGCTGTGGCGGCTTTCATTCAGGAGATTTTCTGAAGGTCAGATCGCGCCACGCACACGAATCACCGACCCAATAATTCGCGCAGAACCTTTGGCACTCAATGCAAGATGAGAGTTGAAATCAGCAGAACCTAGCAGGGCTTGAACTGCAAAAATGTTCTTCAACATGAATCGCAGCATACACACAACTCGCCTTCTTTACAAAATCGTTAGCCTGCAAAGCTTAGCCTGCAAAGCAATGCTGAGAGCCTTCTCTGCTGGGCACCTAATCCGTTCGCTCCAACTCCGAAAGAACCGCATCTCCCATCTCCGAAGTCGATAGAAATTCTTCACCTGCGGCAGCCAAATCTGCGGTTCTTGAGCCACTAGAAAGTGCCTGAACACAGGCTTTTTCGACTATTTCTGCCTCCACCAGCAAGCCGAGGGAAAGACGCAGCATCATGGCCACGCTCAGGATCTGAGCCATAGGATTTGCAATGCCTTTGCCGGCAATATCGGGCGCCGAACCATGGATGGGCTCGTACAGTGCGGGGCTAAAATGGCCATCCCTGGAAACTCCAATCGTTGCCGAAGGAAGCATCCCCAAACTACCCGTCAACATGGACGCGAGGTCGGAAAGGATATCGCCAAAGATATTTCCTGTAACAATCACGTCAAACTGTTTGGGGTTCCGGACCAGCTGCATGGCACAGTTGTCCGCATACATGTGACGCAATTCCACGTCGGCAAACTCGCGTTCATGCAGCGCCGTTATCACCTCGCGCCACACCAGACCACTCTCTGTGACATTGGCCTTCTCTACGCTGCAGACCCGCCTTTGACGTCGACGTGCCAGATCGAATGCCACTCGTGCAACGCGCTCGATCTCGTTGGTGGAGTATGTCTCCGTATTGAAGCCTCGCCGCTGTCCATCCGCCATGGTCTCAATGCCACGTGGCTCACCGAAGTACAGGCCGCCCATACACTCCCGGACGATCACCAGGTCGAGACCTCGAATGATCTCCGGCTTGATGGTGCTGGCTTCAATCAGTGGATCGAAAAGTATGACTGGCCGCAGATTTGCGAACAGTCCAAGCTCCTTCCGCAGACGCAAGATCGCAATCTCTGGACGCAGCGAAAAACCAAGCCTCTCCCAACGTGGTCCGCCTACAGATCCAAACAGCACGGCATCCGCCTGCTGCGCCTGCATGACCGTTTCGTCTTGAATCGGCGTACCGTACGCATCCACCGCCGCCCCACCCACTAGCGCTTGGCTGATCGTGAAATCAACCCCTGCATGCTTCCCTGCCCACTGCAAAACCCTCAATGCTTCCCGCATCACCTCAGGACCAATGCCATCGCCCGGCAGGACCAACAATTGGTAGCTTCGTCGTACGTTCATCTTCATTCAGCTCCATAAGTGAAATCGCTTCATAACGTAACTCTACCTCTCTGGTAGCTGAGTAAAAAGCCTCTCCACTCGAGAGGCTTTTATGTTTGGCAAATATTTATTTAGGCTTTCTATCTTTGGCGCAGGAAGATAAGTCTCGTATCGCGCATGCAAGATCGTTCGTCTGAATAAGAACTCTTGTCCTGACGAGCGATCTGACATTTTAGCTATTTCTTCTTGAAGATATCGCTCAACTTCTTAACCGCGTCCGCAGCTCAGTAGAAACAATCTACCTCAAGCCCCACCGCAACGCAGAGGCTGCACGTTACGCGGCTCAACTCTGAGTAGGCTTATCTATCGGGTGAATAAGTTGTAATCTTGGTGCCGGGAGGGGGAATCGAACCCCCATGAGGTTGCCCTCGGCGGATTTTGAGTCCGCTGCGTCTGCCAGTTCCGCCATCCCGGCCAGGATGGTCTTGTCGAATCATTTCGATACGGGTACGACACAGGAACGGTCCACGGGACACCAAAAAAATCACCCGAATCCGAACCGCGCTGACCTACCAACCCTAGTATCGCATAGCTCTTCCGGACCATCCAAACCATGACGAGACTTCTGTAGCGCACATCAGCTGTACTTGCTGACAGGAGATGAACGTGCGCTTGTGGCAAACAAGGAGCTTACAAAGACCAAACGCGGCGTGGTAGAGTGCCTGCGACGTTGGGATAAACCTTTTCCTGCACTATCAACGAAGTTGTCCGCCAAACTCCACTACGATCACCTGACATGTCCGCTATCTGTTTTGGTGCCCAGAGGGGGACTTGAACCCCCACGACCGGTTAAGGTCTGCGGATTTTAAGTCCG
>JANYER010000295.1 GCA_025359825.1 Granulicella sp. | reverse complement strand
TCTCCATAGGATGCGGTTCCACCTCATCGAGCCCAACTCGCCACCGAAATTCAGTCACGGGATAACCACACGGCCCCCAACCACCCGCTCCGGAGTCATCATGCGCACCGCCTCACTCTCCCTCATCGCCGCCCTCACCGTCGCCCTGTCTTTCCCCGCGCACGCTAAAACCATCGACGCCAAGACCTACGGAGCCAAAGGCGACGGCAAGACCCTCGACACCGCCGCTATCCAGCGCGCCATCGACGCAGCCGCCAAGTCCGGCGACACCGTCACCTTTGCCCCCGGCACCTACCTCACCGGCTCCCTCTTCCTCAAAGGCGGCATCACCTTCCAGATTCCAGCCGGTGTCACCCTCATCGGCTCCCAGCACCTCGCCGACTACCCCTTCCTCCCTACCCGCATCGCCGGCATTGAGATGTCCTGGCCCGCCGCCCTCATCAACATCCGCGACACCCACGACGTCACCCTTACCGGCACCGGCACCATCGACGGCGACGGCCCCATCTGGTGGAAGTCCTACTGGGACCTCCGCGCCACCTACGAGCCCAAGGGCCTCCGCTGGGCCTCCGATTACGACGCCTCCCGCCCCCGCCTCATCCTCGTGCAGAACTCCTCTGCCATCAAAATCGGTGGCCCCATCAGCCCTCAGAGCAACGGCATCATCTTCAAACGCTCCGGCTTCTGGACTCTTCAGCTTCTCTACTCCCACCACGTCACCGTCGATGGCGTAACCATCCGCAACAACGAGGGCGGCAAAGGTCCCTCCACCGACGGAATCGACATCGACTCCTCCCACGACATCACCGTCGCCCACGCCGACATCGACGTCAACGACGACGCCCTCTGCCTCAAGGCCGGCCGCGACTCCGACGGCCTCCGCGTCAACCGTCCCAGCTACAACATCGTCCTCCGCGACTCCATCATCCGCAGCGGAGCCGCAGCCGTGACCATCGGCTCCGAGACCTCCGGCGGCTTCTACAACATCGAGGCCTACAACATCACCGCCCTCGCCGGCGTTCCAAACGGTGTCCTCTTCAAATCCGCTCACACCCGCGGCGGCACCGCTCGCGACATCCGCATCCACGACCTCACCCTTACCGGCGTAGCAACCCCCATCAGCATGACCATGAACTGGAACCCCAACTACAGCTACGCCGTCCTACCCCCGGGCACCGACCGCAAGACCATGCCTCCCTACTGGGTCCCACTCACTACTCCCGTCCCTGCTGAGCAGGGCCTGCCCCACTTCAAAGACGTCCACATCTGGAACATCAAAGCCACCGGGGCCAAGCGCGCCTTCTTCGCCAGCGCCTACCCCAGCGCCCCTTTGGTCAACTTCAAGTTCGAACACCTCAACATTCAGGCCGAGACCGCCGGCACCATCGCCAACTCCAGCAACTGGTCCATCATTGACAGCACCATCACCACCGCCGACGGTTCCAAGCCCACTTTCACCGACGCCCCTCCCAAAAAGGAGACAGCCTTCGGCGACAAGGACTAGTCAGCCAGCCTGTTAGCCTTGCATGAAGCAGTATCGCCTCCTCATCCTCCACAGTTCACAAGAAGGAGCAGTCTATGTCCTCCCGCAGGTTCTCTCTTTCGCTTGACGTCTGGGCCGTAGTCTTATCGCTCGCTCTTGCACTCCTCGTCCGCATCGGCCTCATCAAGACGGTCTCCTGGTAGATCAGGCACCTCTCAACCGCTGCGCACCAGAAAGGTAGACCCGTTGCCGAATTCCACCCCAAACGAGACCGAAATTCTAGTCGTCGAAGCCGCGACCTCCATCCCCGAGAGCACCTCGCCGCTCGCCCTCATCCCCGGCATCCTGCTCCTCGCCGTCGTAGGCTACGCCGGCAAGTTCGTCGAACACTTCGTCAACACCTACACCAAGTCCCACCACATCACCTTCCCCAATATTGAGTACGTCCTCTGGGCCATCCTCTTTGGCGCAATCATCGCCAACACCATCGGCCTCCCCCGCATCTTCCGCGCCGGTGTCGCCACCTATGAGTTCTGGCTCAAGGCCGGCATCATCCTGCTCGGCGCACGCTTCATCCTCGGGGACATCCTCAAGCTAGGCGGCATCTCGCTAATCTTGGTATTCATCGCTCTCGCACTCTCCATCGTCTTCATGACCTGGCTTGGCCGGGCATTCAACCTCAGCCCCAAGCTCACCACCCTGCTCGCCGTCGGCTCTTCCATCTGCGGAGTCTCCGCCATCATCGCCACCCAGGGTGCCATCGACGCCGATGAAGAGGACACCTCCACCGCCATCGCCGCGATCCTCGCCCTCGGAGCTATCTCACTCTTCGCCTTCCCGCTCATCGGCCACTCGCTCCACATGTCCGATCACGCCTACGGCCTATGGACCGGCCTCGCCGTCGACAACACCGCCGAAGCCACCGCCGCCGGAGCACTCTACTCCGATGCCGCAGGCAAATACGCCGTCCTCGCCAAGACCTGCCGCAACGCCCTCATTGGCTTCGTCGTCCTCGCCTACGCACTCCAGTGGGCGCGCAAAGGCCTCGCCAACGCCGCCACCCAGTCGCAGCTCCAGCACAAAGCCCGCTTCCTCTGGGACAAGTTTCCCAAATTCGTCCTCGGCTTCCTGCTCATCTCATTACTCGCCACCCTCGGCTCCAACGCCAACCCGCAGATCGCCGCTCTCGGCTTCAACAAAGCGCAGCTCACAACCCTGGGCAATCTAAGTCGCTGGGCCTTCCTCCTCACCTTCGCTGGCGTAGGTCTCCGCACCAACTTCAAAGACCTTAGCCGCCAGGGAGTACGCCCCTTCATCGTCAGCGCCCTCGGTGAGATCGCCATCGCCGCCATCACCCTCGGCCTGATCCTCATCACTGATCGCATCTATCATCTCTAAAGCGGGCATCTCTAAAGCGGGCACCTCTAAATAAAACGGGCCGAACCCATAGAGGTCCGGCCCGTCAACACTGCATCAGCTCGAACTACACGCGCGCGAAATCGATAAACGCATGAGCCGGGTCCGTATGCAGCAGCTTCACCGAGACCGTATCGCCAACATCCAGTCCCTGCTCGCCCTTCATCACACGACCCTCCACCGGCGGATCGAACACGCGCACGTATACACCCTTCTCACTCGCGCCAGTAATAACGCCGCGGAACACCTTACCAATGCTGTCGCTCATGCCAACCGCAGCCACCCGCTTCCGCATCGCCCGCTCCACCTTGTGCCCAGCCTGCTCCTGCAGGGTGCACTTCATGGCAATCGCAGCCAGCTCCGTATCGCTGTAGGGCGCGGGCTCACTATCCAGCATCGCCTTCACCAGCCGCTGCGATACCAGGTCGGCAAACCGCCGGTTCGGAGCGGTTGAGTGCGTATAATCCCCCGCCGCCAACCCAAAGTGCCCTAGCGGCTTCGTATCGCCGCCCTTCGACAGCACATACTCCCCCGGCCCCATCCGCTTGATAATCGACAGCGACAAATCCGGATAGTGCACCGGATCGGCTGCTCGTTG
>JANYER010000273.1 GCA_025359825.1 Granulicella sp. | reverse complement strand
AGGTGGTGGAAACCCCGATCCAGCGCGGCCGGCCAACCCCCTCGCCGGCGATGCCCGACGGGGTCGAGATCCTGTCGGGCCTGTCACCCGCCGACGTGCTGGTGCAGCCATGAGCTATGGGAGAGCTTCGGTGGTCTGGTACTCGTTGTACGCGCCAGATACACGGTCACTATCTGCTTATAAGTAGATGGCGGATTTGTTAGTGGCCTGAATGGTAGGGGTGGCCGGTGAGGATGGTGGTGGCGCGGTAGAGCTGCTCGGCGAGGACGACGCGGGCTAGCTGGTGGGGGAGGGTGAGGCGGCCGAGGGAGAGGAGGAGGTCGGCGCGCTGGTGGGCGGTGGGGGACCAGCCGTCGGCGGGGCCGATGGAGAGGACGAGGCGCTGGGTTCCGTCGTCGCGGAGGCGGCCGATGCGGGCAGCGAAGTCCTCGGAGGTGAGCTGCTGGCCGCGGCTATCGAGCAGGATGCTGAAGGCGCGGACGCGGCCGGGTTGCTGGTCGAGCCAGGTGAGGAGGGCGGCCTCGGTATCGAAGATCTGGGAGTCGCAGGGGATGGTGCGGTTGGTGCGGGTGATGTAGTCGGCGAGTAGGCGGTCGGTGGCCTCGGTGCGGTTTTTGGTGGAGCGCGGGAGGATGGCGGTGAGGGTGATCTTCATGGAGCTGTACCGATGCTACATGGAGGTGATTTGCCGACCATGTCCGATGGTTTCCGAGCGAGACCAACAGTTTGTGATCTGGTAAAAATAACGTGAATTTTGCAGAGCAACTATTTGCACAGACTTGTGTATCTAAAGCAGTACGTAGACATACAAGATTCTGTGATTTTTAGTATGTGGCTTATCTATGGTTTCGCATATTTTATTTCTTCAATATTTACAAACCTGTAATGCGGGTGGGTGACCCGAAGGTTGTAGAGCAACAAAATCAGGAATTTAGGTTTTGGCGATGGAATTGCGCTAACAGAAAGCAGGAAATCCAAAGTTGGAGTGGTATTTGTGCCCCACAGACAGCGCAAATTTTCTAATGCTTACTGTTTTTTTTCGAGAGATGAAAATTGTCAGGTTTGGTGAGATTTTTCCAGAGATTTTCCAAAGGGGTATTGCGAATGAAGAAGTTGATCGTATTGCTCGTCGTTCTTCTTGCGACGTCAGGTGTGGTGTTTGGACAGGCAACTTCGGTGAATGGTGGGTCGGTTCAGGGAACGATTATGGACGCAACAGGTGCAATCGTACCTGGTGCGCAGGTGACAGTGGCGTCTCCGGATAATGGATCGACCCGGACGGTGCAGACGGACTCAGCAGGCTTCTATAGTGTCGGTCCACTCACTCCCGGCAGTTATACGATTACGGTCGTGCAACCTGGCTTTAACAAGTTAGCAATTAAGACGGTAGTGCGTACGGGTACGTCCACCAATGGAAGTTATCGGCTAACCCTCGGCGAGCAATCTACGACAGTCGAAGTGAATGCTGGAGCGCTGCAGATCAACACAGACCAGCAGGGCGTGAGTGATGTAATCACCGCTGAACAGATCAAGAGTCTGCCGGTGAATGGGCGAAACTTTCTTGACCTGGCGCAGATTGAGCCGGGCGTCATTCTGCAGAGCGGTGAGTCGTTTGACCCGACGAAGGCCGGATATTCTGCGATCTCGGTAGGCGGCGTTTCGGGACGTACGACACGCATTCTGCTGGACGGTCAAGACATCACGGATGAGACGGTAGGTACGACGATCTTCAACGTGAGCCAGGGCGCAATTAATGAATTTCAGCTCAATCGCTCTACTCAGGATGTCTCCGGCGAAGTGACTTCGACTGGTCAGGTGCTAGTCTCGACGAACTCAGGTACAAACTCAATTCACGGCCAGCTGTTTGGACAGTTTCAGGATCATCGGGCTCTGTTTGCGCGGGCCGCGAACGGGCTTGATCCGCAGTTTCAGCGAAACCAGTTTGGCGGAAGCGTAGGCGGCCCACTCTGGAAGGATAAGCTGTACTTCTTTGGCAATGCAGAGCGCATCAAGCAGGACTCCTCTTCTGTATCGCCTGTTAGCCCTACGGGTCTGTTTTCGACGATCTACAAATCCAATCCAATTATTCCTTCGCCATACCGCGAGACGTATTCGACGGTTCGCCTGGATTACAACGGTCCTCTGCATGGGCGGTATTTTGTACGTGCCAACTATAACGTGAATGCCGTTTCGTCCAATTATGGAGATGGTTACTGGCTCTATGCCAACCGAGACAACACCCCGGGTTTGGCTGGTGGCGCGGATTATCAGTTCGGCAAATTTACGCATTCGTTCCGCGGTAGCTATGAGAAGTTCCACAATCTGATTTCGGACCAGACGGCGGGAAATGCTTCGGTTTATAACGGCATCCCTGGGTTCGCCTTTTACAACGCAGCGCAGCATTTGTACTCAGGTCCGAATTATCTCGCACCCCAGGGGACATTTCAGTCTGATAAGCAGTTTCGCTATGACGGAAGCTGGACGAGGGGCGCGCATAATGTGCGTTTTGGATACAGCATCAATCGGATTCTCGGCGGCGGATTCGCATCGTTCTTCGGTTTGAGTCCTCGTGCGTCGTCGAGTTCGAGCACGTTGCTGAGCGGCGTAGTCTCTGCGGGTAATCCTCTCGGCTACGGTTGCAAGAACGTAGTGAGCGCGGCACCCTGCCCGAACGATCCTATCAACGGCTATCACGCGAATACGGTGTACATCGGTAATGGACAGGGATACTCCACTGAAAATGGGGGATTCAAGCTGCCCGGCGGCGGCGTAGGTGACTGGCGTCAGGCGGCGTACCTTGCAGACTCATGGAAGATCACGCCAAACTTCACGTTGAATGCCGGCGTGCGTTGGAGTGTAGATACAGGACGTGCGAACCAAGACCTGCCGCAGGTCAACTGCTCCGATGTCGATATGTCGTCGGTGACGGCACCCTGCTCGGGCAGCAACTCGCTGTTTGCGCAATGGAATCCAAGTCTTGCGGGTAAGGTGCATCAGTCATGGGCAAACTTTGGGCCGCAGATTGGTATGGTCTATAGCCCTGGGAATCACAACACGTCTATCCGCGCTGGCTTCGGTATCTACTATGAAGGCGATGTGTTCAACAACACGACCAACGCTCGAAGCAACTTGCTGAAGCAGGGAGCGTTCTTCGACTATAAGGGCTTCTGTGCTGGCGGTGGAACGTATACCGTGAACTTCCCTGATGGTACGGCTGTGTCCTCGATAGGCGGGGTTCCGATCCGGCAGCTTTGTGGATCTTCACTCGCGGTCGCGGGTCCTGCTTTCATTCAATTGCAGCAGGCATACCAGGCCAACACGAAGGCTCACTCCGCCCTTGCAAATGGCGGATACGTAGGCGAGACACTCACCGTGAATGGCATTTACGGAGCACCATACCGCACGCCTTACTCGGAGCAGTGGAATGGTGGCGTGCAACATCAGCTATTCCGCGGGGCAATCATCAGTGCGGACTATATTCACAATTCGACGTTGAAGATCGGGCAACAGATAGACCAGAATCATGTTGGCGCTGCTCGTTTTCTCGATAAGACTGCGGCTCTTGCAGCGATCTCAGCGACAGTTGCAACTTACCCCACCTGCCCGCAAGGATCTTCCGCTGCGGCGGTAAATTGTGCGATTACGAATGGCGCTGCCATCGGTGATTTCGCTGGCCATGGACTGGACTCGGGAAATCAGTATCTGAGTGGCAATCCGGCATCATACTCTGGACAAGTGCAGCCGAATGCTGCGTTCCCAGGTGCGAATCCACTGCTGGGCAATGGCAACTTTATCCTGCCGATTGGGCGTTCCGGCTACGATGCGTTGCAGATCGTATATAAACAAGTGAAGTCACATCCTGCTCCTTACCTGGAAGACATCAACATTCAGGCCTCTTACAACTTGTCCCGCATCGAGTCCTCTTCGGGAAGCCCGAACAGCTCCGACCAGTTTTTCTCGGGTCTCTCGTGGGATAACGATAACCCGAATACCTACCTCGGACGTTCGTCTCTAGACCACAAGCACCAGGTAACCATCGCGACTGTCATCACGATGAAGTACGGCCCGCGCATTGGTCTAACCGGCTCGTTCCGCTCAGCCGCTCCCACTAGCTTGACTCTGGATGCTCAGACTGCGACTGCCGGAATCTTCCAGAGCGATATCACGGGAGATGGAACGATCGGGGATCTTGCTCCGGGAACGCTACCTGGCGACTATATGCATCGCGTGAAGGGCAGCACTCTCCAAGGCTATATCTCCAATTTCAACCAGACGCAGGCAGGGCAGTTTACTCCGGCTGGTAATGCGCTGGTTTCATCGGGGGTTTTGACTGCGGCTCAGTTGCGAGCGTTGGGGGGTACGATCCAGCCGATCGCAGCACTCCCTCAGGCGACCGCCTATAACAATCCGGCGTCACGCAGCATGGATGCCAGCTTCGCGTATCCGATTCGTTTGAATCGCATCCGTGAAGGATTGAGCCTGGAGCCAGTGATTGCGTTTTACAACGTATTCAATTTCTCTAACTTCACTACGATTGGAAACGGAATTCTCGAAAATACGACCAGTACTGGTGGAGCCATCAGCGGCGATGCCAACTATGTCAATGGACCGAACACGTTCGACGTGCTGAATGCTAACCGCAGACAGCGTGGTTCCGGAACATTTGACCAGGGTGCAGCGCGTTCAACTGAGTTCCAATTGAAATTGAACTTCTAACGATGGGGTAGTGCAATAAAAAGATAGGGGAAGCTTAGCTTCCCCTATCTTTTTGTGTTTACTAGGCGAATTTAGTGCGGGAGGTGTTTAGACCTTCCTGGTTGACTTCTTTGCTGTAGTCTTTCTAACGGCTTTCTTTGCGGGAGCTTTTGCTGCCGTCTTCTTAATTGCAACTGTTTTGGTTGCTTTTACGGGAGCCGCTTTTTTTGCTGCTGCTTTCGTTGCTACAGCTTTCTTGGCTGGGGCTGCCTTCTTGGCTGCGGCCTTTACGGGCGCGGCTTTGACTGCAACCTTAGGGGCTGGAGTTTTGGCGGCCACCGTCTTTGCTGCTGGTTTGGCCTTGGCGCGGGTGGCGGCTACGGCTGCTTTGAGTTCGGCGTTGAGTTCGTCGACGCTGATGGTGGTGGCGGACTTGCGCAGGCGCTCGAGGCCGTAGAAGGCGCGCTTTTCGGCGGAGAAGACGTGGACGATAAAGTCGACGTAGTCCATCAGGATCCACTCGCCCTGGCGGCGGCCTTCGACGGAGTTGGGGTAGGTGCCGAACTCGCGCTTGAGGCGGATCTCGATCTCGTCGGTGATGGCGACGTTCTGGCGGTCGTTGGTGCCGTTGCAGATGAGGAAGTAGTCAGTGAGGCCGCTCTCGGAGGGGTCGAGTGCGAGGATGCGGATGTCTTCGGCTTTCTTGTCTTCCGCGGCAGCGGCGGCGGCGAGGAGAAGCTCGTAGCTTTCGATAGAGGGCATGGTGCTCCTTAGACTTTATGGTAGCGGGTTGTGGGGGCGGATGCCAGTAAAGTGGGGGGAATTGCGCGGCTGGTGGGGGTAGCGGTGCTGGGCTCGTTACTGGGCTTGTGGCTATTCGTGCGGCTGGGTGGCGGCCCAGTTGGCGAGGTCTTGGGGGGTGTGGATGCGCTGGTCCATCAGGGCGTTGAGCAGGGCGCGGGTGTTGCGGGCGGCGTAGGGGGCTTCGATGCGGGCGGGGGTGTGCTGGTTGGGGAGTTTGACGATGTAGGCGGGACGGTCGTCAAACTGGCCTCCGTGGCTGGCGGCCTGCTCCTCGGGGGACCAGGCGGAGGTTCCGGTCCATATTGGCACCGTGCGCCAGGAGTGGTCGCCCATGATGAGCAGGGTGGTGGAATCCCACTGGCTGCTCTGCTCGAGCTGCTGGCGGAGATGGGCGAGGTAAGCGTCGGCGAGGGCAAGGTTGTCGAGGTAGGTGGCGGGGCCGGTGGTGAATTGACGGGTGTGCCGGTTGTAGATGCCGACAGGATGCGGGACTGGCATGTGGAGGTAAAGGAGATCGGCAGACGGGTCGTTGACCAGGGAATCGGCGTCCCGGACGAGCTCGGTGTAGTCCTGCAGATGGATGGCGGCGTCCCGGGCGTTGGCCGCGGCTGCTTGGCGCTGCGTGGGGAGCGAGCGGAGGGCGATGTCGAGTACATGGTGCAGCGGCATGAGGAGGTTGCGGGTGAGGCTATTGTCTTCGGACATGTCTCCGACGAGGAGACTGCGCTGGGCCCAAAGGCAGCGGTCGAGGACGCTGGCGAAGACGCGACAGTAGGGGTTGTACCAGCCGGCGATGGCGGTGCTGTACCGGTGCTGGAGGGCGTCGTGGAAGACGGTGTCAGCAGGGTCGACCTGCTGCCAGTGGGTGATGTACGGAGCGTCGGACTCGAGGACCTGCAGGAGGATGGTTCGGCCGTCGGGTGAGGAGCGCATGGCGTCGACGGGTAGGCCGGTGAAGAGCGATGGGATCACGTACTCGGTCATGAGGCCGGCGGGGACGGTGTGGGTGAAGAGGGTGGATTGCTGGGCAAGGCGGTCGAACGCAAGGAGCTCCAGGTCCGGGGGGCGGCGCTCGTAGAGTTGTTGGTACGAAAGCTCGTCGAGCAGGAGCCAGATGATGCGATGGGGACGGGCTGAAGTGGAGGAGCTGGTCCCATGCAGACCTGACGCGTGGAAGCGAACGGGGTCGTTGAGATGGCGGGCCTGGAATGCAAACCAGCCAAGCTGGCAGAGGATGAGGATGCCAGTTAAAGAGGCGAAGCCAAGCATGGTGGCGAGCAGCTGCTGGACGCGGTGGAAGGCATTGCGCAGTGCGGAGTTTTGGCAGAAGAGGAGGACGAAAAAGCCTGCGAAGGCGCAAAGAAAGACCAGCAGACTGATCCAGTGGGGGAGTTGCAGGGAAAGCAGGGTGGACCAGATTTTGAGGGCGGTCGAGGGGAGCAGAAAGAGAATGAGCGCCCAGAGAATGAAATGGAGCCCAGGGCGGGTGCGAGTGAGTTGCAGCACGACGGCAAAGGCAATCCACAGCAAGAGGATGAAGAGGAAGACAGGCAGAAAGACGGCCGATGCGTTGCCATGGAGATGGTAGATCTCCGTATGCTGTACGGAGATCAGGGGGCCGACCAGCGGCAGGGTGAGAAGCGTAGTGAGGCCGAGGGCGACCGGGACCGGGTGGGTGAAGAGCTTCATGCGTTGGCTGGGCTGGTCGTGTTTGGAGTGACCGGTCTCTTGAGGAGGTGGAAGAGGATGCGGTGGTTGGGCAGGGTGACTTCGCGGTGAATGGTGAAGTGCTCGGCGAAGGCTTCGCGGAAGGCGGCCTCGTGAATGTGGGTGTAGATATCGTCACGGCCGCGCAGGAGCTGCTGGAACATGGGATCTTGCGGAGGCACCCACTCCAGGATGAGGGTGCGGGTGGTGAGGGTGCTGCAGAGGGTGGCGATGTGGCCCAGTGGCACCTGGTTGCGTAGCAGCAGGTGGTGCAGGACGGCGAGCATCATAACGGTGTCGAAGTGGCCGGCACAGCGGGCGAGGAAGGAGTTGCACTCGCGGTTCTGCCAGCCGGTGGCGGGCGAGGGGTGGGCGAGATCGACGCAGAGTGGCAGGATGTTGCGGCCGGAGCCCTGCAGGCTGGTGCAGAGGCGGTCGACGGCCTGTAGGTCGGTGTCGATGGCGACGACCTCGGCACCGGCGTCTGCGGCGAGGTTGGAGTAGAGGCCGGTGTTGCAGCCTACGTCGAGGACTTGCAGGGGCTGGGCCTCGATGAGAGCTGTGCGGACGAAGTCCTGCTTGGCGGCGTGGTCCTCGGCGGAGTAGTGGTTGTTGGTGTTGACGTAGTCCGACCAGACGGAGTCGTGCTGGGAAGGGGTGGCGCGGCGCATCTGAGTGCGCAGGCTGGCGAGGGTCTTAAGCAGGATGTGGCGGGTGAGCTCGGGGTCTCGCTGGGTGCGGGGTGTTGTCGCTGCTGCGCTCGTGCCGCGTTTGGAGAGGAGCAGCGGCAGGGTGACGGCGGAGAGAGCGGGCTGCTGGAGGCGTTTAAGCCAGGGGAGTGCAGCGTAAATTTCTTCCGGCTCGAAGCCGTCGCGGCGGGTCAGGGCGACCTGCAGGGGCCAGCCGAGACGGGCGTGGGCCAGCATGGGGAGCAGGAAGGTGCGGACGAACTGTCCGTAGGCGAACCAGATGGGCTGGTTAAGGTCGGCGCGCTGGATGGAGAGGACGTCGACGAAGACTGGTTGGGTGCCCTGAAAGAGAATGTTCAGCGGCGTGGCATCTTTGAGGATCCAGCCGTCTTTAAGCAGGTCGGCGCAGAGAGTAAGGGTGAGCTCGGCTGCACTGAGCCACATGGCGGGCGACCACTCCCACGGGTAAGAGGGGAAGGAGACGCGCGGGTGATGCAGGAGAAGAGGCTGAGTGGCTGTATCGTCTGCTGACTCAACTTCCAGCACTTCACTGGAGATGAGCTGGCCGGAGGTGACGAGATCCGAAGCGACAGGCAGGCCGAGAAAGGCGAGCGTGTCTGCAGCGTAGGTGGGATGAACGTGACGGTAGGCACCGTCGGGTCGAATCTCTACGCTTCCTGCTGGGTCTCGAAATGTGCGCTGTGGGGAGGTCGAGAGCAGCTGTGGCATCGTCGGCTAGGGCTTTCGTACGGAGCTGTTGCCGGACTTATGGAAGACAGACTTGATGCGGGAGCGGAAGTAGAAGAGCGCTCCTGTGATGACGGCGCTGATGCTCTGGAAGGCGAGCAGGCCGGAGCCAGGGTCGACGTACGCGTGGGCGGTACGCTCCATGGAGAAGCTAAGAGCGATGACCAGGGCCGAGGTAAGAGCAAAGTGTGTCAGGTTCTTGCCGAATTTCATGGTTCTCCTTCGAGAACTGGGTTACCCCGGTGTATCGAGCGGGGATGGGTGCGTCTGCTGATTGTGTTGAGTCCTGCCAGTTGTGCTTAGTCCTGATACTGCCGTAGTTATGTGCCTCAAGAACTGAATGAACCCTAGCCTAGAGTAAAAGTTTCGCGGGGTGCGGAATATAGCATGTTCGTATCACACGCATTCGTTGGCTAATGCCCTTATCGGCGGCCGAGAGAGATGCTTTAGTTTGGTTCTGCGGACGTAAGATTGAGGGATGCGTGTGGCATTGTTTGGCGGAACGTTCGACCCGGTACACCGGGGGCATCTTGCGATCGCGAAGGCAGCGGCGGATGCGTTTGGGCTGGAGCGGGTGTGGTTTGCCCCGGCGGGACGCCAACCTCTGAAGCCGGAGGGGACCCCGACAGCCTTTGCTGACCGGGTCGCGATGGTACGGCTGGCGTGCGGGGTGGATGCACGGTTTGAGGTGTCGGAGGTGGATGCTCCGCAGGAGGATGGGTCGCCTAATTACACGGTGGATACGGTGGCGCGGCTGATCGAGCAGGGCACCGGGGAGCGGCTGTTTGTGCTGGTGGGAGCGGACAGCTTTCTGGATCTGCCCAGGTGGCATGAGCCGGAGCGGCTGCTGGGGCTGGCGGAGTGGATTGTGGTGAGCCGACCGGGATTTTCGCTGCATAAGGCGGGACAACTATCCGCGAGCCAGCAGTCGTTTGTGGCGCAGGGCCGGGTGCATCTGCTGGAGAGCGTGCACGAGGATATCTCGGCTACGGAGCTGCGGACGCGGCTGGAGCAGAGGGAGGACTGCCATGCGCTGGTTCCGGAGGCGGTGCTGGGGTATATCCGGGAGCATGGGCTCTACCGGGCTGAGTAGGGTTCCGAGGTAAGCGATTTATTTGCAGAGGGTTCCGTTGAGGTAGAAGCGGACGGGTACCTGGTTTGCATGGGTGTATTCGGCGTTGAAGCCGATGCCGGCCTGTTCGCTGCCGGGGGGGATGGCGGCGTTCCAGGACTCGTTAAGCAGGGTGATGGTTTGGCCGTCCTGGGTGAGGCGCCCGTTCCAGAGCTGGGTGATCTTCTGGTCGCCGTCAAAGGACCAGGTAAGTTGCCAGGAATTGATGGGGGTGGTACCGGTGTTGCGCAGGCTGATGCCAGCGGTGTAGCCGAGCCGCCAGTCGTTGAGGACGGTGTAGGTGACCTTGCAGTGGATGGGCACGCCTGTGGTCTGACCAGGGGCGGCTGGTGGTGGAGATACAGCCGGTTGGCGCGTTGCGGCCTGCAGGGTGGCGGGGGATGGCAGGCCTTTTCTGGGCCGGGCCTGAGCAAGCGGGATGAGGCTGGCCGACGGCTTTACTGGCTCGACGACGGACTCCGACAAGGCTTTGCCGGGGCGGATGGCGAAGGGGGATTGGATGGCGGCGAGAGCGTCCTGGCGGGCGTCGTTCTTGATTTCGTCGTAGCTGTCGTTGAGCAGACCGTTGCGGTCGCCACCGTTGAGGGACCAGTAGGTCCAGCCAATCTGGGTCTCGCGGTTGAGCAGAGCGACCATGCTCTGGAACCAGGTACTTTCCATGGTCTGGACTGGGCTGGGGTTGGTGGAGTCTTCGGGCTTGATCTCTACGCCGAACTCTCCGAGCCACACAGGTGCGATGTCCTGTGTGGCGATGAAAGCCCAGTGCTTGTTCCAGACGGCGTCCAAGCTGGCCGGGGTCATGCTGGAGGAGAACCAGGGCTGGCCGGACTCGGTGGGGCCGTAGTCGTGGGCGGAGTAGACGAGCTGGTGGGGGACGGCGAGGCGTACGGGGCTGGAACGTACGCCCATGAGGTTTCCACCCCACCAGTAGAAGTCATTTTCGTAGGCGTCGACGCCTTCGACGAAGATGAGCAGCCGGGGGTTGATGGCGAGGACGGCGTTGCCGGCGCGCTCGGCGGCGAAGCGCCAGTCGTTGGTGCCGCCGCAGCCCCAGCATGCGCCGCCGGAGTTGGCGTTATGGGGTTCGTTGCGCAGATCGAAGCCGAGGACGGCTGGATTGCCGGCGTAGCGGCGGGTGAGCATCTGCCAGTCTGCGATCCAGGCGGATTCGGGGTAGCCCTGGGAGAACCAGAGGCCACTGGACTCGGGGCCATCGCCGGCTTCGGAGCGGTGGTTATCGAGGATGACCTTTAGGCCCTGGGAGCCGGCGTAGGTAACAATCTTGTCGAGGATTTCAAGGGAGTTGAGGCCGCGGAGGTCGGCGTTGATGGGGCCGGAGCGATTGCTGAACTTGATGTCGGTGGGGACCGTGGGGGTCTCGACCATCTGGTTCGAGAGGGGGATGCGGACGGTGTTATAGCCGTTGCTGTGGATGGTCTGGAGGATGGTGCGGTAGTCCTGCAGGTCCAGTCCGCCGGGGACCGCCTTGGTGGTCTCGAAGCCGTACCAATTAATTCCTGCGATTCGTACGGGACGGTTGGAGGAGTCGAGCATCTGGGCACCACGGGTGTGCCAGTAGCCTTCACCGAGTCCGGGGGGAATGGCTGCCTTGGGTGCCAGCAGTAGCACCAGCCAGATCAGGAACATGGTGTACGCGCCCTCCAACAATGAGGACAACATATTTAACCTTGAACGGCAAATTGAAGTACGAGTGAGACAGCGTTACTGGGATGGCACAGAGCCAAGGCATTGCAGGCAATCAGCGAGGATGCAACAAAGTAGGACAGGGTCTTGCGTAGGTGGGAACGAGTTATCCGACAAACTGGGTGGCGCGAGCGAGTTTAGGAACAACGACACGACAGAGAACCAGGCAGGCGATCTCGCAGAGCTGGGCTACGGGGACGACTCCAGCGGTGCGGGCGGCGGGCAGAGGGCGACGGGAATTGGACATCGAGGGATTCATGCAGGGGGTAGATGCACGGAGGGTTCCAAATCGGGATGAAGTTGCAAAATAATGCGCAGTACCGCTAATGCCATTAGATATCAGACACTTGAGGGTTGGATTTGGTGGCTGGGAGGGGGTGTGGGTGGGCCTTTTCCGAGTTTTAGACAGCTTGTGGAGAGGTAGAAGGAAAATGAATTGCCCTTGGTTCCCCAAGCAGGGGAACTGGCTGGGTGCCGGTTGGGTGCCGGTTGGGTGGTGGTGATGGGACTTACAATTGGGGGCATGATTGCGCATCTTCGTGGACGACTCTTGAGTAAGGCACCCAACCAGGTAGTGGTGGAGTGCAGCGGTGTGGGGTATGACGTAAGTATATCTGTGACAACGTTTACGGACCTTCCAGCGGAGAACGCCGAAGTTGCGCTGCATATTTATACCAACGTGCGCGAAGACCAGATTGCGCTGTTCGGCTTTAGCGATCTACAGGAGAAGCGGCTGTTTGAACGGCTGATCGCGGTAAGCGGCATTGGGCCGAAGCTGGCGATTACGGTGCTGAGCGGGATCTCAGCGGAGCGGCTGGTGGGTGCGATCCGGGGGAGCGACCACGCGATGCTGACCAAGGTACCGGGGATCGGCAAGAAGACCGCCGAGCGAGTGGTTCTGGAGCTGAAGGACAAGCTGGATGACCTGGTGGGGATCTCGATGGTCGGGGATGAGGTGCGGGTGGTGTCGTTTGGAGCGGCCGGGGAGGATGCCCTCTCGGCGCTGGTGAACCTGGGGTACGCGCGGCCAGCGGCTCAGAAGGCGCTGGAGGCGGTGGTGGAACGGCATCCGGAACTGAAGGGCGACTTCGAAGGGCTGTTCCGGGCGGCGATGGGGATGATGCGGTAGGGATTACGTTGATGAGATAGAAGTGATACCGCGATTGATGGTGCTGTGATGTTGTCGTAACCGCGCATTCAACGCGGGCCTCTAGTCTCGCGCTCATGCGTAAATTTCTGTTTTTGTTCGTTTTGGGCCTCTTCTGCCCGCTGTCGGCTTTGTCCCAGTTCGATACCGGTTCGATCCTTGGTACTGTCACTGACGCTCGCGGCAGCCTTGTGTCTTCGGCAAGGATCTCGCTTGAGGATGTGACTCGCGGCACCACGCTTACGACCGTTACCGGCACGGACGGCAACTTCCAATTCCCTTCAGCGCCGATTGGGCGATATCGCATCAAGACGGAGCATGCCGGTTTCGGTGTGCAGTCGAGCCAGGTGTTTCAGTTGACCATCGGCGCACGGCAGCGGATCGACTTTGAGCTGCATGTGGAGCAGGTGCAATCGGTGGTAGAGGTGCAGGCTACGGTCCCGATTGTGCAGGTGGATAGCTCAGACCGGGGCCAGACGATTGATGCGTCGCAGATCAAAGAACTGCCGCTGAATGGCCGTTACTACTCAGACCTGGTGCTGTTGAGTACTGGAGTGATTCGGTCTCCGAGTTCATTTGGATCGAGCAGCGCGTTTCGCGAGGGATCGTTCAACGTGAATGGGCTACGCAGCACGACGAACAACTTTCTGATGGATGGTTTGGACAATAATTATTTTGGAACGTCGAACCAGGGTTTTTCGAATGAGGTGGTGCAGCCTCCACCGGATGCGATTGCAGAGTTCCGGCTGATAACGAACAACCAGACAGCTGAGTATGGCCGCAGTGGCGGTGCTACGGTGATCGCGAGTTTGCGTAGCGGCACCAATCAATTTCATGGAAACGTGTGGGAGTTCATCCGCAATACGGAGTTGAATGCGAACGGCTACTTCAAGGCCGCTGCAGGTAAAGCGCGGCTCAATCGGAACCAGTTTGGACTGACGTTTGGTGGGCCGATCTGGAAGAACAAGACGTTTTTCTTTGCAGACTACGAAGGATACCGGCAGGTCGAATCGACGGTGCAGTCTGCGGTACTACCTACCCTGGCACAGAGGCTGGGGACGTTTGGTGCAGGCGTGCCAATCAAGAACCCCTACACGGGCGTGCTGTATGCGGACGGTCAGGTGCCGAGCGGCGACATCATCAAGTTTGCGAGCGTTGTTTTGGCTGCGCTGCCTACACCTACGGCGGCAGGCAACGGCGCGAATTACACGACGCTGTACAAGATCTCGGACAACCGCAACAAGGGTGACTTCAAGCTGGACCACTACTTCACAGAGAAGGTTCGAGCATTTGTGCGGTATGACCAGAGCCAGTTCAACGTCTTTGATCCGGGGCTGATTCCGGGGCTGGCAGGCGGCAATGGAAATGGAACCCAGATTGTGCCCATCCAGTCCGTGGCTGGGGGTGTGACCTGGACGGTGAACGACCGCACGCTGGTGGATGCAGGGTTTGGCTACTCGCAGTCCGACGCGGGCAAGAGCCCTCCGCTGGCGGGTGGACCGAGCATGTTGGAACTGTTTGGAATACCCGGTTTGCCGACGGACAAGGTGTACACCGGAGGCATCTCTTCAGAGACGCTGCTGGGCTTTACGGCACTGGGCCGGCAGGCGACGAGTCCGCAGTTCCAGCATCCGAAGCTGTTTGACCCGAAGATGAATGTGACGCGGATTCTGGGCGCGCATACGCTGAAGGGCGGGTTGGAGTATCAGTGGCTGGGCGTACGGACTCTGGATGTCAATCCAATTCTGGGACGCGATGTTTACACGGGCCTGTTCTCGGCCCCCGCTGTAGGAACACTGCTGCCGAATGGGACGACAGTAACGGCAGCGCAGATCTCTGCTAACCAGATCTTTTACAGTCTTGCGGACTTTCTGTACGGTGCACGCAATCAGTATCAGTTGGTGAATCCGGGGTATGTGCATCACCGGCAGCAGGCAGGCTTTATTTATGCACAGGATGACTGGAAGTTGAGCAAGACGGTGACTGTGAACTTTGGTGTGCGGTATGAGTTGGTGACGCCGTTCTATGAACGCGATAATCTGCTCTCCAATTACGATCCAGCGACGAATTCGATCCTGTTGGCGAAGTCGGGCTCGATCTATGACCGGTCGTTGGTACAGATGGATACCAACAACTTTGGTCCGCGGGTTGGCGTGGCGTGGAGTGCAACTCCGAAGACCGTGGTTCATGCGGGATTTGGGATGGGATATATCAATAGCAATCGCACGGGTACAAGTTATCTGGCGTACAACGGGCCGCGGTTTGTGCTGGCAACGATTACCCAATCTGCACCTACGGCTTCCACGTTCCGGACGACGCAGCAGGGGTTTCCGGCAGACTTTACGTCTTCGGCGACCTTCAATCCGCGAGCCAGCACGGTGCAGTATATTCCAAAGGACTCTCCCTCCGGACAGGTGCAGAGCTACTACGCATCGGTGCAGCGGCAGTTCCCCGGGCAGTGGCTGGTGGACGTGGGGTATGTCGGTAACAATGCGAAGAACCTGATCCTGATCAACGACCTGAACCAGGCTCGACCCAATGCGAATGGAGAGAATACGAACGTCGAACTGCGACGCCCGAACCAGACATTCAGCTCGATTGCGGCGACGCTGCCATACGGGACGTCGAATTACAACGGCCTGCAGGTGAAGGTGGAGAAGCGGACGACAGGTGGGTTGTACTTCCTGAATAGCTTCACTTGGTCGAAGGCGATCGATATTGCAGCGCAGGCGTTCGATAGCAATAACGGCAACGGTGTCAGCGTGCAGGATATAAACAATGTTCGGGGTGACCGGGGCATTTCAAACTACAATCGGCCGTTCAACAACATCACCAGCCTGGTATATCCGTTGCCGTTTGGCAGGGGACGGGCGTACATGGCTGGGATGCCGCGGGTAGTAGATACGCTGTTGGGCGGATGGGACCTGAATACGATCGTGAATATGCGGTCGGGTGAGCCGGTGACATTGTCCTACAGTCCGAATGCGCAGCAACAGGTGGTGCCGGTGCTGGCAGTGCTTGGGCGGAACAACTACCGTCCAAACGTGACGGGTTCACCAGTGTTGCCGGAGGGGACTCGTACGCCGCAGAAGTATCTGAACAGTGCGAATGTGTCGGTGCCGGTGTACTACTCTCCCTTCGGAAATTCGGGGCGGAATACGTTCCGGGGCTATGCGTTCTATACGGCGGACCTGGGAATTTCGAAGAACTTCTCGGTGACGGAGCGAGTCAAAGTATTGTTCCGTAGCGAGGCGTTCAACCTGTTGAACCACTCCAACTTTACGGCTCCGGATGGCAACATCTCGAACACTACGTTTGGCGTGATTACGAGCACGTACCCACCGCGACAGCTGCAGTTCGCGCTCAAGGTGCAGTTCTAAGCCAAGCATTCCGGTCGAGGTTTGACGAGGTTCAAGCCGGTTTCGCGGTAGAATCCTTATGAGGAAAAATTGATGTTTGACGTTGTGCGTAGCTTGCGTGTTTCGATGGCCGCCGTCCTTCTGTTTGGGACGGCGGTTGCTTCTGGCGTGGCACAGCAATCGCCGGATCTAGCGGCTGCGACTCCGGTGGTGTTTGTACATGGGAACGGGGACGACTCGGCCAAGTGGATTGGGATAATGGGTCTGTTCGAGTCAAACGGCTATGCGAAGGAGCGGCTGTACTCGATGCGGTTTACGTATCCTTCGGCGCGGACGGATGACTCGAAGGAAGAAGCGTTCAGGTCTTCGACGACGGATGCGGCGGCGGAGTTGAGCGCGTTGGTGACGCGGGTGTTGATCGAGACCCACAGCCAGAAGGTGGCGCTGGTGGGCAGCAGCCGGGGTGGCATGACGATCCGGAATTACCTGGAGCACGGTGGTGCGGGGAATGTGGCGTACGCGGTGTTATGCGGGACGCCAAACCATGGGGTGACGGCGACGGATGCGAACCCAAATGCGGAGTTCAATGGGAAGGGTGTGTATTTGAAGGGGCTGAACCACGTTGACGCGGGCGCGACTGCTGCGGAGACGGTGGCGGGGGTAAAGATGATGACGCTGCGCAGCGACTCGCTGGACAAGTACGCGCAGCCGACGGGTGTGGGGCTGGGGAATCCGTCTGTGATGACGGGTGTGACGTATGAAGGGCCAGCGCTGCGGGGTGCGACGAACCTGGTGATGCCAGGGATGGACCATCGCGAGCTGGCATTTCAGCCGAAGGCATTTGCGGCAATGTTCGAGTTCATTACGGGTCGTGCTCCGCAGACGTTGTCGGTGACGCTGGAGGAGCGGCCAGAGGTGTCCGGGTTGGTGACTGGCTTTGCAGGAGCGGTGCCGACCAATCTTGGGGTGGCAGGGGTGCATGTGCGGGTGCTGGCGATTGGGGCGAAGGGCGAGGAGGGTGCTGCTCCGGCGTATGAGGGTACGACTGGTGCGGAGGGTAAGTGGGGGCCGATGCAGGCCGCTGCCGGGCAGGAGTATGAGTTTGACCTGGAGTTTCAGGGGCGGCATGTGCGGTATTACAAAGCGCCGATTGCACGGTCCACTTCGTTGCTGAATCTAAGGTTCTTGCCGGTGCCGAAGGAGGTCGCGACGTTGGCGGCGGGACAATATGTGTTTGTGGAGCGACCCCAGGCATATCTGACACGGGAGCGCGACCCGGTGGAGATTAATGGAAGCGTGGCGAAGGATGAGCCGAGTGGGCTGCCCAGCGGGGTTCCGGTACGCGATTCGTTTGTGGCGGCTGTGCCGGCAGATGTGGTGACGGTGCATCTGCGCGGAGAAACCATGCGGGTGCGGGCTTCTGCGGATTTGACCAAAGACATGCCGGTTGCGGACTTTCTCTGGTAGCTGATGGGGCTAACTGGGACGCTGGTGACTCTGCTTATGTGTGCTGTTAGGCTTAAGAGACGGCCTGACGATGTACGATTTTCGGGGCTTGGGCCTTTTTATGAGTTCTGCTCCAATTCCGGATGATGAAGAAGTGCGCCTGCGTGCGCTGCATCGCTATGCGATTCTAGACACGATGCCGGAGCAGGACTATGACGATGTGACGGCGCTGGCGACGTATATCTGCGGGACGCCGATTGCTCTGGTCTCCTTGGTGGACAGGGGCCGGCAGTGGTTCAAGGCGGAGACAGGGCTGGGGGTTCGGGAAACCGCACGCGCGGATAGCTTTTGTGCGCACACGGTGGTGAGTCCGGCGATGGTGAGTGCGTCGGGCGAAGTGGTGGTTCCGCAGACGCTGGTGGTGGAAGATGCGCTGATGGACAGGCGCTTTGCGAATAATCCACTGGTCATCGGCGATCCGGGAATACGGTTTTATGCGGGCGCTCCGCTGGTGACGTCCGAGGGCCAGGTGCTGGGGACGGTGTGCGTCATCGATACGGAGCCGCGAGTACTAACACGCGAACAGATAGGCGCTCTGGAAGCCCTGTCCCGTCAGGTGATGGCGCGGCTGGAGCTGCGGTTGAAGGTTGCGGAAGAAGTGAAGCGCACCGACGCCCTGCGCACTGCCGAGAAGCTGGCCGTGGTGGGTCGGCTGGCAAGCGCGGTGGCTCACGAGATTAATAATCCGCTGCAATCCATGACGAACCTGCTGTTTATGGCAGAGATAGCCCCGGAGACGGAGCGCAGCGGGTATGTCGCGCAGGCGCAGGAGGAGCTGAAGCGGGTGTCGCACATTGTGACGCAGACGCTGCGGTTTCACCGGCAGTCGGACAAGGCAGCTGCGGTGCGGCTGGGGGAGATTGTGGAGTCGGTGCTGCTGCTGTTCCGGACGCGGTTGCAACATGCTTCGGCGCTGGTGGAGGTGGTGGACCGCCAGGCGGTGCCGCTGGTGTGTTACGGCTCGGACGTGCGGCAGCTGGTGGCGAACCTGGTGGGCAATGCGCTGGACGCAGTGAACGGGTCAGGCGATGGGCGGATCAAGGTACGGCTGCGGGACGCGGTCGATGCCAGGACCGGGAAGGCCGGGGTTCGGCTGACGGTTGCCGATAGTGGATCGGGCATGAGCGCGGCGACGCAGGCACGGCTGTTTGAGCCGTTCTTTTCGACGAAGGGTGCGCGGGGGACGGGGTTGGGGTTATGGGTGAGCCGCGGCATCCTGGAGAAGCACGAGGCGGTGATGCGGGTGAAGAGCGCACAGGGTACGGCGCGGCATGGGACGGTATTTTCAGTATTCTTTCCGCTGCACCTGGGGTGAGCGGGAGGCGAATTTTTCCTAAGCGGAGGCTCGTTCCAGCGCATAGAGGCGGCAATGTTCAAGGTAGGCAGCTTCGTGGGTGGAAGCGAGTTCTACGACGCTGCTCCACAGCCAGGACGGGGCGTTGAGGGTTTTGTTCTTCGTCTTTGCGGGGCTGGTTGCGCTGCTGCGGGAAAGCTTGGGTGCAAGCCGCGCGGCCCAGTTTTTGCGCGTGGCTTCGTCCATCTGTCTGGCATGGGCTTTCCCGACGACTCCGGCGAAGAGGTTCGCAGCGGCGATGGCCTCGGCCTGGGTGAGATCTTCCATCTCAAACTTGAGGTCCTGCGGCATCAACTCGCGAAGGACGACGGGGCGGGACTGGAAACTGGCCGCCAACATGCGGTCGCCGAGGAAGGGTGAGAGTGCACGGGCGCCGGTGACGACACGCTCAGCGTTGTTGCGCGGCATGGCTGCATGTTGATCGCGCGGAGCAGCGGGCGTCGTGGCCTCCTTGATGTCGATCAGGCAGAAGCCATCGGCGTTGCGTTTTCCGATGCCGGCCAGCACCGCGTAGCGCAGGCGGCCGAGTGAGCTGCAGCCCTTCATCCAGTAGGCAGCATCGAGCAGCTTGACCTTGTCTTTATCGTCACGGGATTTAAGACAGGTGGCGAGTTTGCGGACTTCGTCCTGTTGAAAGAGCTGGTCGAGCTCGCGACGCTCCGCCGGAGAGAGTGCCCAGAAGCGGCGGCCCAGCGGAATCTTTGGGGTCACATCCTGGATGCGCTCCTCCGCGAGGTGTCGCCAGCGGCGATTGGTCGCCTGGCGCATAGCGAGCTGGATGGGAGCGACGTCTTTCTCCTGCACCTTGCGAGGTTGCTTGAGCAGCGCCTGCCGGTAGCCGCTGATGACCTGTTCGATCATGAGTGCTGTGGTGACGCCCGGCAGGTCGGAGCTGCGTGCAGCCATGGCCAGCGAGAGTGAGAGCCGGATGATGTCGTGGGCCGGGTTGCCGATCACCGTCTGGTCGAGGTCGCGGATCTGGATCTCGATCTGGCCCTCGGCGCTGGCAACGGGGCCAAGATTCCCGATGTGGCAGTCGCCGCAGATCCACACCGGCGGGCCGGCAGGAACCAACGATCCAGCCGAGGCTGAATCAAGCCACTCATAGAACTTGACGGTGTTGCCGCGCACATAAGCGTGGGCGGACTGCGCCATCTTCATGCGCCGGCTTTCCGTGAGGATAGATTGACGGGCCTTCGGAGAGATGAGCTTCGGCTTGCTGGTTCTGGGCTTACTGGATGTCATAGATGTATCGCTTGGTCTAGGATGCACTACGGACGCGACAAGTGACTTGCTAACGTACACAATCTTAGTGCACTGCGAAGTTTATTGGATCCGGTTGGAGAGCGGACGGCGAGGGGGGGTGAGCTTCTCCGCTCAACCCCTCTCGTGATCCATTTCAAGTCTTTTGCAGACGGCCCGTAAGCCGAATTTTGTTTTAGACGATCATTCCTCTACGCGACGTATTACTACGGCGCTTTAGCAACCTACCCGCAGGTTTCGGCTTCGGCGTTCGAGCTTCCGAACTTTCGCTCTTGGCCGATCGCTTCTCTCTTCGCCTGGGCGCATCGGGCCGATACGCACTCGTCGCCTGAAGAGGAGCGGCGAGTTCCCTGCCTATTTGGTCTTGCTCCGTGTGGGGTTTACCATGCGGCTCCGATTACTCGACGCCCGGTGCGCTCTTACCGCACCTTTTCACCCTTACCCGACCCAATTTTCATCGAAGCCTGGCGGTATATTCTCTGTTGCACTGGCCGTCCAGATGCCTTGAAGCATCCGTCCCGGACGTTATCCGGCACACTGCCCTGCGGAGTTCGGACTTTCCTCCCCCTCCCAAAGCCTTCCGGCGCGGGAGGCAGCGATCATCCAGCCGTCTGCCTGTTTAGTGTACGTGAGAGCTCCTGCGAGTGTTGGTCGGACGCTTGGATTCGGGATTCCATCCAAACGCCTGCCGAATTTGTGTCTGCTTTTTTGCGGGATGTGCGTAGAATCGCAGCCAACACTGACAAGGGGAGCAACATCAACCTGGCGAGCGGTCTGGTGGGGCGGTAAATCTCAGGCATGGTTTTGAAGGTTCGCATTCGCAGAGGGAGTTCGAAACGCAAGCCACGCTTCTTCACGCTGACGGCGGAGCCGAAGCTGAAGGTGGATGGGCCACTGCGCGGGCATCTGGACTACGTGGTGTTTACGGCAGATACAGCCAACGGTCTGCAGATGCGGCATGCTGACCGGACCGGCAACTTCATAGTGGACTTCAGCACGCTGGTGCCGGAGGTGCAGGCCATTGAGCTGGTGCGGGAGCTGTACGACGGCCGCATGGTCAAGCTGCCAGGACGCTATCGGATGGAGCAGTTGCAGGGGCGGTTCGGATTTCCGGCTAGCGGCGGTGTTTCCGACGGATCACTGAAGTGAAGTAGAGTGGCTGATTTGTGGGGCATGCGATATAGCGTATGAAGCCGTCATTCGACGGTCATTTTTTTGCGAATTTCTGCCTCCATGCCATTTCTGTCTCCGATAAAACTGCATCACATCGATTGCTGCAAGGTACGTCAATTCAATTTTTTTGAGGTGTGGGATGAGCGTCGCAACGATGGAAGAGCTGTTTGTCGATGAATTGAAGGACTTGTATTCGGCCGAGAAGCAGATTACAAAGGCGCTGCCGAAGATGGTGAAAGGCGCAACGTCAGCAGAGTTGAAGCAGGCCTTTACCAGCCATCTGGAGGAGACGAAGGGTCAGATTGTGCGGCTGGAACAGGCGTTCGAAATCCTGGGTAAAAAGCCTACCGGCAAGACCTGTGTCGGAATGAAGGGCGTCCTGGAGGAAGGCTCCGAGATGCTGGAGGATACCGATCCGGGCGAGGTTCGCGATGCAGGTCTTATTTCAGCGGCGCAGCGTGTGGAGCACTACGAGATGGCAGGCTACGGCTCGGCGCGGGACTTTGCAAAGCTGCTGGGCCAGAGCGAAATTGCGAACCTGCTGGAAGAGACGCTGCAGGAAGAGAAGTCGGCGGACAAGAAGTTGACCGGCATCTCAAAGGCAGTGAATAGTGCGGCAAAGTCTGCTCAGTAAAAAGCTCTCAATTGCGTTACGTATTTGCGGGCCGCCCTATGGGTGGCCCGCTTTGTTTCAGCCGGAGCGCCGCAATTACTTAAAAAGTGAGATGCATGGAGAGCTGCACGGTTCGGGGTGGGAGGAAGTGGGTGCCGCTGAAGGTGGAGAGGAAGTTGTAGAGGGCAACCTTGTTGGTGGCGTTGATCATGGTGGCGCGCAGGCCGAGGGTGGCGTGCTCGAAGCGGTAGAGGGTGTCGTCGCCGAGGGAGAGGTCGAAGAGGGTGCGGGCGCTGACGCGGACGGGGTTGCGGTCGTCATCATAGGTGCCGGGTGCGGGGATGCGGATGTGGTCCGTACCGAACTGTTGGGCCGAGCAGGTGCGGATGGCCTGGGTCGGGGTGGCGTAGGCCTGACCGCAGTGGAGGCCGATCTGGGACTGCTGATCGGGCGTAAGGGTGAGGGCGTCCTGATAAGTGGGCGTAGTGCCGGGTAGTGCGAGGCCGCTGTTGTACCGCCAGGTGGTGGCGATCCAAACGGCGTGGGGACGATGTTTGAAGGTCATGTGCTCGGTCAGGATTCCAGGGACGTCGTAGCGGAGGTTAGAGGTCTGCTCGAACTCTTCGCCGTGGTCGATGCGGAAGACCGGGCTGGAGGGGACGGAGTTGAAGATGAGGCCGCCGACCTCCGGCGTGAAGAAGCGGGAGCGGACGTGGCCCATCACGGTGGAGAGGTTGAGGCCATGCAGGTCGGTAATGGCGACGCGCATGGCGAGGCCGTCGATCTTGGATTTACGCCATGCGACGGAGAAGGTGATGGGGGTGTTGAAGAGGGTGTCGAAGTCGTAGGCGGTATGGGTGAACTTCCAGTAGTAGTCGGCGTCGAGCGAGAGGTGTGGGCCGAACGACTGCTGGAAGCCGATGTTGAATTGATTACGGGTGCCGGGGCGGACGGGCTCGGAGCGGTAGGTGGCGAAAGGGTTGGTGACGCCGCTGCTGGCTGCCCCCGACTCGTTTGCAAAGATCAGGTTCTCGTTGTAGGGGGTTTCGTAGAGGTGCGCGAAGGCGCCGCGGAGGAGAGTCCTGGTGAACGGAGCTTTGTAGCCGACGCCGAGCCGAGGGGAGAGCTGGCGGCCGCGGCTGAGGCCGTTGTAGATGTCGTAGCGGAGACCGGCGCTGAGTAGCAGGCGGCCTAGTTTCATCTCGTCCTGCACATAAAAAGCGGACTGCATGATGTCTGCGGACTGGTCGAAGCGGTAGAGGCTGCCGCCGCGAGTGAGGTCGTACTGGAGCAGCGACGGCAGGAAGTCCGGGTTGGGCAGGAGCGTCGCGGCAGGGCAGTTAGCCGAGGTGCGGATGCCGGGTGCAGCGGTGGGGTCGCCGCTGGGGATGAGGCAGGGGGTGTTGTAGAGCGGTTCGGTAATGGCGACGGAGAAGCGTTCGTGCAGCAGCGTGTGCCAGTAGGTGCTGCCAACTTTGGCGGTGTGGATCCCGTGGACGTAGAGGCTCTCCAGCCGAAAGCCGGTGTTGGTGAGGGTGCGGTCCTGGGCGAGCGTGGCGGTGTCGTCGCTGAGCGGATTTGCCGAGGGAAAGTACTGGGCGCGGTCGTGCCGGAGGAAGGGCAGGAAGGTGACGAGCAGGTTGGGCGAGAGGGTGCGGTTCCAACCGAGAGCGAGGTTGAAGTTGCGGATCTGACTGCGCTGGTCTTGTCCGGCTTTTTCAGTGTCGTAGCTATCGGGGGTCTGGAACCAGGAGCGGCTGAGGCCGAAGTTGAGATGCAGCAGGTCGGTGGATCGGGGCTGAAAGTCGATACGGTTGAAGAGGCTGGAGGAGTTGCCGCGCGCGTGCAGCGGCGTGAACTCGGGGGTGTCGAGGAAGCGGTTGGTGCCGCCGCCGTTGACGGTGAGAAACTCACCCCAGTTGCGCGTACCTGCTCCCAAGCTGAGTGCGCTACCCCGGGTGTTAAAGCTGCCAAGATCGGAAGAGAGGGTGCCGAAGGGCTTCCGGGCACGGCCAGACTTGGTGGTGATCTCGACGGTGAGGCTGGTCTTGTCGCCGAACTCTGCTACCGGCGCGCCGGTAGTGGCGTTGAGGGACTCGATGATGGCGGGGTCGATCTGGTTGGAGAAGACCTTAGCCTGCTGGTCGGTGATGGGCTGGCCGTCGAGCGAGAGGGAGGTGTCGGCATGCTCGCCGAGCGGATGGGCGAAGCCGTTGGCGTCTGCGGCGACTCCGGGGGTGGTGCGGGTGAGGATTTCGGTGAGGCCGGTCGCGCGGTTGGTGATCGGGAGATCGGCGAGCTGTTTGGCGGAGAGGATGCCGTGGGCGGTGGTGGGGGTGATGGCGAGGGAGTCGGCATCGGCAAGGACCGTGACCTGGCTCTGGAGACGGATGGGCGCGGGCGGTGGAGGGGCCTGCGGCGGAGCTTGGGCCAAGGCACGCTGCGCGAAGAGGAGAGCGAGGCTGAGTTTGAGATGTTTCGTCATAATTTAGGTGTGCCTAATGTTACAATTTAGCCTAACCTAAATTTGAAGCAAAATGCAATGAGATTACATACTGGGGTCAGCGGCAGGGGGTTCTAAGGACGTTCGTCGGGGTACAGACTGACTAAGAAGGCAAGGGAGCGCCGCCGCTGGAACGATTCTCTTAGAGAAGATCGTGACGCGTCGCTGCCAGCATGTGTAGAGATACTCGGAGATGCTGGGCAGCGGAGTCTCTGGAAGGCTCTTCCCCTTTTTGGAATTTATCAACCACCAGGCACGGGGAGCTTCGCGCAGGTCGTAGCCTGCGCCACTCAAGAGTGAGAGGCTTACGCGACATCCCTGCTCCAGGATGAGGCGGTTAAGCCATCGGCACGAATCAGTAATTCGCCAGCACGCAGGTTGGATGGCGATGGTGGAAGCAGGTCGATCAAAGCCAGCCCTGCGACGGTTGCACCATCACCACTGGGCGGAGCCACCAGCCAGATATAGGTTGCGGTCAAAGTGTGATGTTTCCGGTCGAGCTTGCCGTAGATGTGCGCCACCTGCCCCAGCGTGGCGGTAGTTCTCTCGTCGGCGGTACGGTGCTTCTTCTCTTCGACTCCGATGCGGGTCGTAGGAGTGACCAGAATTGGAATGCCGTTTACTTCTAGATCGTGCGCGGAATGGATGGCTGTAACGCGGCCCGACAAGGTGGGGTCTTGGCCGAGCGATTGAGCCGAAAGGGAGCCGACCAAGGGCACGATCAGGAGAAGTGCAAAGGCAACAATTGGGGAACGCATCGTGACGACAGACTAGTCGCGACCGTTCCGGGAGTAAAGCGGAAAAGTATCGCGCTTCGACACTTCGAGGCGAAGAGACCTATCACTCAGAGGCCGTGATCGAACCATTCTGCCTGTCTTTTCGTACTGTCATAGAGAGAGACGGCGGGTTGGCTCCTGAAGGGTGTGGCCTGTTAGTCTCATTGCATTCCCCTGGCGGCTCCTGGCTGGTGTTTTGAGGCTTTTGCATGGAATTTAAAGAGGCGGTAAAGATCGCGCTGCAGTCGTTATGGGCCAACAAGCTGCGCAGCGTGTTGACGCTGCTGGGCGTGGTCATTGGCGTGGCCAGCGTGATCGCGGTGGTGACCCTGGTAAACGGGGCCAACGCGTTTGTGACGACCAAGTTTACGAGCTATGGCGCGGACGTCTTTACGGTGTCGAAGTTGCCTGCGATCGTGACTAGTTCGGAAGACTATGTGCGCTATCAGAAGCGCAAGAACATCCTGTTCGACGACTACCTCTACGTGAAGGACAACTGCAAGACCTGCACGGGCATCGGCGCTCAGCAGGCGACGATTGCGAAGGTAGTGCGAGGGACGCAGTCGGTGACAGACTGCAGCATTCGCGGCTATACGTGGCAGATGCCAAGTCTGCAGAACCTGAACATCGTGCAGGGTCGCGACTTTACGCAGGTGGATGAAGACCACGCCTCGCATGTGGCGATCATTGGGACGGACATCCAGGACAACCTCTTCGCGGGGCAGGACCCGGTGGGCCAGGAGCTGCGGGTAGATGGCGCTCCGTACACGGTGATCGGGGTAAGCGAGAAGCAGGGCAGCACGTTTGGTGCGAGCCAGGACAATTGGGTGGGAATTCCGCTGACCGCGTACCAGAAGAGCTATGGGACTTCGAAGACGCTAACGGTGTATGTGAAGGCGGGCAGCGCTGGTGAACCGCTGGAGCGGGCTGCAGACGAGGTGCGGGTGCTGATGCGCTCGCGCCGGCATGATGCTGCTGCCGCACCGCAGAGCTTTGAACTGGATACGAACAATACGCTAGTCGGTTTCTTCTCGACGATCACGGCCTCGTTCGGGCTGGTGGCGGGTGCGATTGCGTTTATCTCGCTGATCGTGGGAGGCATCGTTATTATGAACATCATGCTGGTGAGCGTGACGGAACGGAC
>JANYER010000217.1 GCA_025359825.1 Granulicella sp. | reverse complement strand
CGCTCGTATCAGCCCGGAGTCTGCATCACCGCGGCACACCATGAGCTACGCCAGATCATCACCAACCTCATCGCCAACGCGATCGATGCACTCAGCAGCCCCGGTGCCATCATCGCCATCCATATCTCCCGCCAGCAGAACTCCGCTGTCCTGCTGGTGGAGGATAACGGCAGTGGCATCGATGCACCCCATCTCGCCCGAATCTTCGATCCCTTCTTCACCACGAAAAAGGACGTCGGCACCGGCATCGGCCTCTGGGTCACCCGCGAGCTGGTCGAAAAGAACGGAGGCCGCATCACCGCCTTCAGCGAAGGCCTTCCCAGCGGCATGAGCACTCAATTCCGCATCGAATTTCCACTCGCATAGAGCGCTGCATGCTTGGGGCTGTTCGAGCTTTCGCAGTAAACTAAGAACAATGGCAACCCTCACCGCATCACTTGGCACTCTCGTACTCGATTCTTCGAATCCCTTCGCCGCTCCCAGCGCGCTGCCGTACCAGGCACCCCCCTTCGACCGTATCGAAGATGCCCATTACCTGCCAGCGATAGAGGCCGGGATGGCAGAGCAGCGCGTTGAGATCGACGCCATCGCCAACAACTCCGCCCCCGCCACCTTCGAGAACACCCTCATTGCCATGGAGGAGTCCGGCCGCCTGCTCCACCGCGTCCTCACCGCCTTCGGCTGCGTCTCCGGTGCCAACACCAACCCCACCCTGCAGGACATCAAGACCGAGGTGGCACCCCGCCTCGCCGCCCACAGCGACGCCATCAACCTCAACGACGCTCTCTTTCAGCGCGTCTCTGCACTCTACAATCAGCGCGCTTCACTGAACCTCGATCCCGAATCGCTGCGTCTGCTGGAGACCTACTACGACGGCTTCATCCACGCCGGTTCCAACCTCAATGAGGCAGATAAGACGAGCCTCAAGCAGCTCAACGAAGAAGCCTCCACCCTCTCCACCGCCTTCCTCACCAAGGTCCTAGCCGCAGCTAAAGAATCCCTCTTCACCACCACCGACGTCTCAACGCTAGCTGGGCTAAGCGAAGCGCAGATCGCGGCTGCAGCAGAGCTCGCGAAGTCGCGCAACCTCGAGGGCTGGGCCCTCCCGATCCAGAACACCACCCAGCAGGACTTCTTCGACGCCCTCACCAATCGCGACGCCCGCAAAGCACTCTTTGACCTCGCCTGGTCTCGCACTCAGAACGGCAACGAGAACGACACCACCGCCATCATCACCCGCATCGCGCAACTCCGTGCAGAGCGTGCCAAGTTGCTCGGCTTCCCAACCTATGCCGCCTGGAAGCTTCACGACCAGATGGCCAAGACCCAGGAGACTGCACTCAGCTTCCTCAGCGGTCTCGTGACCAAAGCCACGGCACTCATCGTCCAGGAAGCCGAAGATCTACAAGCTTTGATCGCCTCTCAAGGTGAGACATTCGAGTTGCAACCGTGGGACTGGTCCTTCTACGCTGAGCAGCTTCGTCGAGCTCGCTACGATCTCGACGAGGAGGCCATCAAGCCCTACTTCGAGCTCAACAGCGTCCTCGAAAAAGGTGTCTTCTACGCAGCCGAACAGCTCTTCGGCATCTCTTTTACCGAGCGCCACGATATCCCCGTCTACCACCCCACCGTCCGCGTCTTCGAACTCACCGATGCCGATGGTTCGCCCCTGTCGCTCTTCTACTTCGATCCCTTCAAGCGCGACAATAAGAACGGTGGCGCTTGGATGTCCTCACTCGTTGGTCAGTCCAAACTGCTTGGCACGTTGCCTGTCATCTACAACGTCTCCAACATCCCTCAGCCAGCAGAAGGCCAACCCGCGCTCTGCACGCTGGACCACGTCATCACGCTCTTCCACGAATTTGGTCACGCCCTTCACGGCCTCTTCTCGACAGTGCAATATCCCTCGCTTGCCGGTACCGCGGTTGCGCGAGATTTCGTAGAATTCCCCTCGCAGTTCAACGAGTACTGGGCCACCTATCCCGCCGTCCTCGCCCACTACGCCAAGCACCATGCCACCGGGGAGTCCATGCCCGCCGCCCTCGCCGAGAAGATCCGCAAGGCCAAGGACTTCAATCGCGGCTACCACCTCACCGAGGTCCTCTCCTCCTCACTGATCGACATGCAGTGGCACACCCTTGCTCCCGACGCACCCCTGCAAGACCCCGACACCCTCGAAGCTGAAGCACTATCCAAGGCTGGCCTCAAGCTCCCCTACGCCCGCCCCCGCTATCGCTCCACCTACTTCGCCCACATCTTCGGCGGAGGGTATGCCGCCGGCTACTACGCCTACCAGTGGGCCGAGACCCTGGAAGACCGCGCCATTGCGTGGTTCGAAGCCAACGGCGGCCTCACCCGTGCCAACGGCGAGCGCCTCCGCACCATGGTCCTGGCCCGTGGCAACACCGAAGACCTCGCCCAGATGTACGAGAACTGGATTAGCGAACCTGCAACTCCAGTATCCTAAACAGGACCATGTCAAGCAGACACAACAATTCGCACAATCCCATCCGAATCGGCTCGCGCGGATCGCAGCTCGCACTCTGGCAGGCGAACCACGCCCTCTACGCCCTCCGCGACGCCGGCTATCACGTCCAGCTCGAGGTCATCCGTACCACTGGCGACCGCATGCAGCAGCCCGGCTTCGTGCTACCTGCCGGCCTCGACGGCAAGGGCATCTTCATTAAGGAGATCGAAGAGGCCCTTGAAGAAGGCCGCATCGACCTCGCCGTCCACAGCCTCAAGGACCTGCCCACCAAGCTGGCCCCGCAGTTCACCCTCGCTGCTATCCCCAAGCGCGCAGACGCCCGCGACGTCTGGGTCTGCGAGCCCTACTGGGCGCTCCACACCCTGCCCGCCGGAGGCCGCATCGGTACCACCAGCCCTCGCCGCCGCGCCCAGATCCTCGCGCTTCGCCCCGACGTGACCTTCGTAGAAATCCGCGGCAACATCGACACCCGCCTGAAGAAGCTCGCCGACGGAAAGTGTGACGCTCTCGTCCTCGCCGCCGCAGGACTGGATCGCCTCAAGCGCGCCGAGTGGGTCCATCAGCGCTTCTCGGCCGAAGAGATGTGTCCCGCGCCCGGTCAGGGAGCCCTTGCTCTCGAAACCCGCCACCCTGACTACCCAGCATCGTTAGAGCCAGACGAAGAACGCGACGCCTACATCCGCAACGCCCTCGCCTTTCTTGAGCACCCCTACACCCGCTACTGCGTCGAAGCCGAGCGCACCACACTCGACGCCCTTGGTGGCGGCTGCCAGCTTCCCATCGGCGCCCACTGCATGCCGCCCAGCGAAGCCGCGCCCGGCAAATGGCGCATGTTCGCCCAGGTCGTCGCTCCCGACGGAGAGGCCATGGTCCAGATCGAGACTGAAGCCACCCTCGATACGCCGGCCGCCGCGCTGGGAGAATGGGTCGCGAAAGACCTCATCTCCAAGGGTGCTCTCGACCTGCTCCACGTATCAGCCGAGGCGATACTCTAGCCTCACAGACTCCAGCACTCCTCTATGAAGCGATGAAGTCATGAAGCCAGTCTCCACCACGTCGCTCCTTGTACTCGATCTAGCCGGCACCTTCGTCTTCGCACTGGAGGGCGCGTCCACAGCCGTGCAGCATGAGCTTGATCTACTCGGCATTGTGGTGCTCGCCTTCGTCACCGCGCTTGGCGGAGGCATTATCCGCGACCTGCTCATCGGCTCCGTCCCGCCCAACTCCATCCGCGACTGGCGTTACGCCACGACCGCTTTCTTCGCAGCGGCCGTCGTCTTCGCCTTACATACCCAGGTCAGTCGCATCCCGTTCTGGCCTCTCCTTACGCTGGACGCCGCGGGTCTCAGCCTCTTCGCCATCGCCGGCGCGGGCAAGGCCCTCGACTTCAACATCTCACCGCTGCTCGCCATCCTGCTCGGCGGAGTCACCGGGGTTGGCGGCGGCATCATCCGCGACCTCTTCCTCGCCCAGGTGCCTGCCGTCCTCCGCACCGACATCTACGCCGCTGCAGCCCTCTTCGGTGCCGCCATCCTGATCCTCGCCCTCAAACTGAAGCTCCCGTCTACCCTCGCCTCCGTGCTTGGGATCGCCTCCTGCTTCCTGCTTCGCATGACCGCAGCGCTCGAGCACTGGAACCTCCCAAAAGTCCTCAATCGCTGACCGAAATTCTGCTCCAAAACCTGCACCCGTTCATCCGCCAGCAGGGAACCGTCGCCCTGACCTTGACCTAGAACCTCACAAGTAACAGCATTTTTTGCAAGAAATCTAGCCCGTTTTCTGCTACTCTCATCCCAATCCAGAGAGAGTTTCCTCCCCCTTTGCATCCTCTGGCCAGATCCATCCACCCAAGGCTTTAGGCCCAGCCGTCACAACCCAAAGTGCTCACACGTACCCTTGTGGGTAAATCAAGTTCTACTTGTGCGCAAAAGTTTGCCTATTTTCAAGGCAAAGCCTCTATCTATAAGTTGTTGATTCTGTTGCAAGCCAGAAGCAACTCCGTTTGGCTCCAGACGTGCTCTTACCAAAGTACTGTCGCACCAATCTTAAGGAGTAACCGAACATGAGCAACACATTCCCGTCCCGTTCAACGGCTGTTTCATTCGATGTAGA